>DATJAY010000020.1 GCA_035515795.1 Candidatus Acidiferrales bacterium
CCTCAGCTGCAATTGAGACAAAACAAATCTGCTAATATAAAGAGCAAGAGTTCTCCGGTGAAATCATCGTCGTCGATAGCGAATTCAGGTAATCGCAAGAAAGTTTCTTTTTATCAGGGCGATTACGGCATCGGATGGGTGGAGATAAAAAATGTGGAAATAAAAGTCACGGCCGCAGACTCAACTTTGACGCCGCTCGGGGACGATGATAATACCGGCAAACCAAATGCGAGAGTTATAGATTGGACAAAGAGGAACACAACCGATGTCACTGTTACTGTGACCGACATCGAGAATAATCCAGTGCCTGACTATCCATTTACACTAAGTGCGTTTGTTCGTCCAAATTCCGGTGGGCATGACCATAACACAAATCGGCCGACAGGAAAGTTCGTAACGCCGAACAATGACACCCTAGCGACTTTTCAAGGAAGTACGAACGGCGACGGGAAAGCGACCTATGCTTATATTTGTAGCGGCTTCGGAGGAGTGGATTCGATTTTCGTAAAGGGGAAAACCGCCAGAGATATTTCAACTGCAACGATTCTGCTGCAGTTCCCGGGTTTGCAAGAACTAACTGAGGGAGATCACTACGTTCTTGTCGGAAGGACTTCTACCCATGAGATAAATCATTACGGAACGTCGACTACGATATCGAGGTTGAAAGAGTTGGCCGATTCTGCGTATGCTGATTCATCCTGGGTCTTGCAGTACAATGATATGAGCTTGATTAACGGGGGACCATTTGATTATAAGGCAAACTGGAACACGCCGCATCAATTTCATAGAGAAGGGAAGAATACTGATATGCGAATAACAAGTACCGACGGCGATCTCATTTCATCACAATGGTTGCGCGATTTCTTTAAAATCAACAAATATGGAACAGTAGTTGACGAAGACAAAACCACTTCCAATCATCATTTTCATTTAACATTTCAGTGAGGTGAGTAATGGATAAGATTAGAATTGTTGGAATTATTTTATGGTTATGCTCGAATGCATCTCCTTTGTTTTCACAGACTTTTGAGCCGGGCAATAAAATCAAAGTAATTGTCACAGCAACGACGCAACGGGATTCCAGCGCTCAATTGCGGTACTCATATATTGTAACCAGTTTGCCACAAAGTCAACAAAAAGTATGGCAGTTCTATATAATTTCAAGAGTTCCAAGGATTAACATCACCCACAGTCACAACCCCGCAAGATGGAAGTTGGGTTTGCCTGAAGAGAATAGTATTGTTGAGTTGCGATGGGGGACCCCGGGTGGAAATGAAATCCTTCCTGGAAAAAGTCTTTCGGGTTTTCAATTCGATGCTAACGGACTCCCCGGGGTTATCGATTATTATTCTGAAGGATATGCTCCTCCACCAGCCTGGCCAGGAGATGTAGAAGAAGAAAGCATCCCCGGCTACGATGACCTCACGCCATACGGACCCGGTATTGTCGGCAAAACAATTGGGCCAGTCAATCCACCGTCGCCATTTGTTCCTCTTGATTTCCTGGACACCCTCATTTCCTACAAGCATCAATCCGTCACACTCGGCTGGCTGAAGGAGGACAAGACTCACAAGCAAGACTGTGACGAAATAATGAACGGCAGAGACTGGTACAAGAAAGGGGACTTCGAAAAGTTTGGCAAATGGAATCCAGCTAATGACTGGGACTTCGACCATGATTGGAATAACGGAATAGTCAGTGTATTGGATAAGAGATTAGGTAAGGCGAGGGATGATCTCGCTAAGAAAGATTCCGTGAAGGCAAGAAGGGATTTGCAGATATTTGTGATGGAAGTAGAACTGTTGAATAGTCTGAGCAAGAAGCTTGAGGATAGGAAACAGAATCCGATCATGACAAGCAAGGCTTATGCGCTGTTGAAGTATAATGCAGAGTATTTAATAGACAAGTTGCCGGAAGGAAGAGGTAAGAAGTAGAAGGTCATAAGTCAAAATCATGAGAGATCTGCTCCGCAAGTTGACAGCGAGGCGGGCAGACATCTCTACCGATCCATCCCCATGACGTTGCGGAGTGTACCAGGAAACCTTATATTAATACATCACCAACAAAAGGAGTGTTCCATGAAAGCAAAGATCATGCAAGCAATTCTTGCGATTACTTTTGCCGCAATCGTTCTCCCATCCACCGGCGCGGCTCAAAGCGTCCCGATCAACATCGCCTTGTTCAATCCGGTCCAGATATTTTCGGAAAGCCATACGGTAACAGGCCTGCGAATAGACCTTATATACGGCAAGAACGCAGGCATCGCCGGACTTGATTGGGGACTGGTCAACGGGGTCGGTTCTGGCGGCGTTTCCGGACTGCAGTGGGGATTCGTAAACTCAAACGACGGAGATTTCTTCGGCCTCCAGGGCGGGTTCATTAACCTGAGCGATGGAGACGTGCACGGGGTGCAATATGGCTTCTATAATTATGGAGGACATGTGAGCGGCCTCCAGCTCGGCTTCATCAACAATGCCGGGAGCATGAAAGGGATTCAGATAGGACTCATAAACATTATCAAGACCGGCGGATTTATGCCGGTGTTCCCGATCATCAATTGGTCGTTCTAAGATTTATTTGTGGTTGTGTCACAGGCCCCGTCATTGGTGCGGGGCTTTTTTATTTTGGCGGATTCCATGATGCCCTCTTTTTCATGAGAGAGATTGGCAGGAATGCTCTCACATAGATTGAGAGGAAGTCAGCCCTGGAAGTCAAATCTACAATGAATAGCCCAGGGTCACTTCGAACAACGCAGGAGCGACAAGCTGGTATCCCGTCACGTGAGTGAACAAGGGGATTCTCAAGTTTGCGTACAACTGTATTCCCTGGAACAGGTTTGCTTCGATACCCGGAGAAATGTAAATCCTGTCATAACCTGTGTTCGCCGGGTCGGCAGACGGCCCGCTGTCCGAGCTGCGAATTGAAGCTTCAAGCTGCAGCATCGGAACGATCCTGTAAGTCTGCTGAAGGTTGTCGTAGTGGACTCCGACGGTTACATCGAAGCTGTCTCCGGGTCTGTATTCATCCCGATAATTGAACGCATGTTCCCAGAGTACCTGGCCGAACCATCCCCACGTGTCGAGCTGTCTCATCTGGTATGCGCCGAGGAGCAGATCGGTGGTCCCGCTTCCGATCTGTGTGTCTCTGTCCAGCAGGGATTGGTTGAAAGGACCGGTTGGAAGCTTCAGTCCAAACTGGATGGCGGTGGACATGTCTTCGGAGATGCCGGTGTACATCCCCATCACGCGAACGTCGGCAGGCGAAATGTGTTTGACGGAAGCCAGGCCTCCTCCGTCGTCTGTTGTTTCAAAGTAGCGGTTCCAAACGGGAGCTTCGATGATGATTCCCCAATCGCGGCTCAACATGTCCTGCACGCCGAGTGTGTAGAAGCCCGATCTGATCAGCCGATCGTCATTTAGATCCGGTGCGACACTATGCCAGCCGTTCCAATTGTCGTATTGATCCATATAGTCGTAAGTCAGGAAAGCCCGAAGTCCCTCGGAAGTTGCCATCATCCATCTCGCTCCAACGGAGAAGACACTGCATCCGCAAGCGCACGCTGACGAGGGTGCGGGAGACAGCAGTGTCACGATCGCGCCGAAAAGGAGGAGACGTCTCAACTCTTGCGGGAGACGGAATGGTTTGGCCAGGGAAATTTTCATTGCATAATTTCTAACAATCGCATTAAGAATAGGTTCCAATGGAAAGTTAAGAGAGATTCATTTACTCAGCTTGTCCTGTCGGGACGGGATTCTCCTTGGGCAACTTAGGCCACTTTAAATTCAGGGATACGCAAAGCGGTGAAGATTGTTTTCACCACGTCCTGTAAATTTCACGGCTTCCCGAAACATACATGTCCTGAAAACCTTCCATCTTCTTCATGGCTTCCTGCATTTCCTTGCTCGGGTTCTTCATTGACTCCATCTCCTTTTCAAATTCGGCCAGGCTTTCGTATTGTGACACCATGATGACACGGTGGTATTGACCGGTCACGTCGGTCATGACGCTTACTGCGTACGGGTTTGGCGCCATGGCCTCTTTGAACATCTTTGCCACTCTGGAAGCGTTACCCGGTTTGCAGACGAAAATATCGTGTACGATGATCATCTCTTTTGTTTCTCCCTGCTTTTTTTGTGAACAGGTGCTTCAATAGTGAACCCTATTTGATCTCCGTGAGTTCAATTTCCAGGAGTAAGCCGAGGTGTCTCTCTGGAAGACGATACGCAATATTTACTGTCAGATCTCTCTGTTCCTGCCGCCGTATTTAGAGTAACGCATACCTGAGAAGGCAAATTGATTTTGCCCAAATGAATCTGTAAGTTGAAAAAAGGATCCGTGTTTTAGAATCATGAAGAAAAATTTTCGTACCACAAAACCTTCCTCTCAGAAAATCACCGATTCTGTCTACGCTTTTCGCGAGGCTCGCGTTCTCCTTACGGCGTATGAGCTCGGCCTCTTTACTATCATCGGTGATGAACCGAGGCCGTCGGAAGAGATCGCAAGACTGGCAGGAACAAATCCAAGAGCGACCGACAGACTTCTGAATGCACTTTGCGCTTCAGGATATCTGCAGAAGAAAGCAGGCTCGTTCTCAAATACTCCGCTTTCGTCCCGTTTCCTCGTTCGCGGAAAGCCCAACTATTTAGGGGGGCTAATGCATCAGGTTCATCTCTGGAATACTTGGAGCCAGCTGACCGGAGTTATTCGTCGTGGTACGCGTGCGGCCGGGCGAGAACCGGCGAGCGGTGCAGAGTGGCTGGAAGCTTTCATAGCGGCGATGCACATGAGGGCGAAACACCAGGCCTCTCCGATTGTGAAGCTGATCGACCTAAAAGGTGTCAGCCACGTCCTCGATGTCGGCGGCGGCTCGGGAGCGTTTTCATTTGCATTCGTCCGCGCAAAGAGAGAGCTCACCGCGACGGTCTTCGATCTGCCCGGTGTAGTACCTCTCACGCGGGGCTACATTGAAATGGAGGATCTCGGGGATTTGGTATCCGTTGTCGCGGGTGATTACACCGTTGACGCTCTCGGGAAGAATTTCGATCTCGTGTTCATGTCGGCGATCATCCACAGCAACTCCGCACGAACGAACAGGGAGCTATTCCACAAGGCGTTCGAAGCGTTGAATGCCGGCGGGAGGCTGGTCGTTTCAGATTACATGATGAACAATGATCGGACGTCACCTGCAGCGGGCGCGTACTTCTCATTGAACATGCTGGTCGGCACGACCGAAGGCGATACTTACACCGAATCGGAGGTGCGCGGATGGATGGAGGAAGCCGGATTCAGGAAGGTGCGTAGAACGAACACTAACATGGGAGCAGACCTGATGATCGGGACGAAGCCATCGTGATTGCGTTCCATCACAAATAATAATCGAAGGTCGTGGTTCGCGCTATTAGGCGTTCGTCTACGCGAGGCATGCAATGTCACTATTGAAAGAGGCGCTGAAATCCCGTATATGCCTTCAGTGGTATAATCTCAAAGTCGATCAGTCCTTCTTTCACTAGGGGTAAAGTTGATAGGATGGATTGAGCTTGATCTGCACTCGCACATTCGAGGATCAGCACGGCTGAAACTCGATCCGTTCGGAAGTACAATTCCCTTATGACTCCCGCTTGATGAAGCTCCCACGCATGTTCAGCTTCCTTTTTCAATAGCTGATCCGTAAATGAACTGTCCGGAATTCCTTCAACTTCCTTTTCGAGAGCCAAAATCTTCATAAGTTTACAAGGCTTGCTTTATTCCTAAGACTGATACTACGTCCGCCAGAGAGAAGTCCCGCCATGCATCTACATTGTTCCCATGAGCGCGGCATAAAGCGAACCATGGTAGCCTGTCCCGATATGCTCCCGATCGGGAAGCGACCTTTTTCCGCATCTTATGCGACCTTCACAACCTATACGGGAAAAGAAATATCAAGGAGATCATGGGTGCGCTTTCTGCTGTTGATTTGGTAAAGCTTGATGAAATAACATTTGACGTGTGGTGTCTGGTTTTGAGCTTGACTGTGATTGCTGCATTGTCGGCGTTTGCTGATACAGTATTATCTCACTTGGTCGGGGTGCTTTGATCCACGCAACCAGGACGGCAAAGAGGGCTACAAGAACACTTGCCACGCCCGATATTTTTACAAACCGACTCGTTCCAATTACAGAGCGACTCACCATTTGTGAAAGGTCTCGTTCTTCATCTTGCCGCTCAGCAAGACCATCATATCCATGACGTTTCGCAAAAACTCTGCCTGCGCCGGTCAATCTATAATTATTTCCATATTTGTGAAGATAGCTGTCTTTGCAGAGCTCTGCAATTGCCGGTTCAACTGCCTGTCGTCCAGCCTCCACGGATCCCAGAGTGGATGGGTCGCCATCTGCAAGTTGATTTGCAAAATGATGAACAAGATCAAAGTCCATTCCCTTCATTGCGGGAGCGCGGTTAAGACAAAACTCGAGTATTTCATTTGAAAGATTGTCTACGTCTGCATTCATTTTCTTACCTCCTAAGCGAATGTCGCATGACCGCTATGATTATGTTTACGTTATTACCTCCAGTGGTGCACAAAAGAAGTATTACACTTTTCATGTGTTATTATGTGCCCATTTGACTTCCAAATTTATTCCCTGTTTTCGAGAAGTGCAAATATGTTGAACGGTGCCTCGGCGTTATTCCTCAGGGATAACTGGGTATTCGGGTTTTCATTGATTACCGGAAAAATGATGAAAGAAAGGACGGTCAGAGAAAGGCAATACCGCAAGCTATCGATCACATCGAAATAGCAGCGGATCTCCTACGTGTGCTCCTTCTCTTTTTCCTCCGCTCTCTCAATCAAAAGCGGGAAGTTCAATCTTCTGAGTATCAATAGAAGAACTACCACTGAACCTGTTGCGATTGCAGCAAATCCCAGGAGCCCGACACCGCAAAGAACCCCGACTGCAGCAACGAACCAAACCGTGGCAGCTGTCGTCACACCGCGCACGTGGACTCCTCGCTTCACTATTATCCCCGCACCGAGAAACCCGATGCCTACGACCACGTTCGCGATGACAGCAAGGAATCCGCTGTTTCTGGCTACCACGTCGGATAGATTGCCTACAGCTACTATGTAAGGCAGCGAAAGCCCGACTATGGAAAATATGGCTGCGCCAGCCGCAACCAGCATGTCGGTTCGCACGCCCGCTTCCTTGCCGATCGATTCACGCTCCAATCCGATGAGGAGACCTAATAGAATGGCCGCTCCGAATCTAATGAGCATCTCACCTAACGTAAGCATAGATCAATTATAAAATTTCAAGGCTCAAATTCCAATAGTAAATCTGTGATAGAGATGAACTTCCATCAGAGATCCGCCTTTGAGAAGTCTCAAGTGGAAATATTTCAGCTCGTTCGTGGTACAGGTCCCAACTGCAGGAGAAGCGAACTGAGATTTCATCTCTGCTACGATCTCGATTCAAAACAGTGTATCCACAATTGATTGCATGATGTACGTCGGTTTTGTATTTTGTTACCGCAATTTAAATCATTCAAAGCTTCCGGTTCTCGAACAGGATCAGGATGATTCCAATTCGGTGAATTTCGCGGCATCGGAAGCGCCCGAAAGACGCCTTACGGTGAGAATGAAATGAATTGACATATGCTGGAGTAGCTCAGCGGTAGAGCAGCGGTTTCGTAAACCGCAGGTCGTGGGTTCGAATCCCACCTTCAGCTCAACAGATAGAAAGAAGAAACAATACGCGTTGAATTCCAAATCCCAAACACTCTCTGACGATTAATAACCAAGGTGCAGAGAGCTTTCGTTTGTGATTTTATGTCCTGAGTTTTGAATCTGTGCGGAATTTCCGGATTAGAATTTAGAGTTTATCATCGGGTGTTAAATGAAGTATGATGTGGTTGTCATCGGTGCAGGACCTGCCGGTCTCTCTGCCGCAATCGAAGCGAAGGGGAAAAATTTTTCCGTCCTCGTTCTTGATAAAGGCGCCATTGTTAATTCGATTCAAAATTTCCCGACAAACATGACCTTCTTTTCGACCGCGGAGCTTCTCGAGATTGGTGGAATCCCGTTCGTGGCGGGCTCGCCGCACCCGACACGCGTCGAGGCGGTGAACTACTATTCCCGGACCGCAAAGTTTTTCGGAATCGAATTCCGGTTTAGCTCGAGAGTTATTTCTATTTGCAGATCGCGTGATGACTCTGCTTGCTTCACAATAGAAATCAAAAATGAAATCTCTTCGCAGCTTAATTTTATTTCGGCGGATAGGATTATCGTGGCGACCGGCTTCTACGACAATCCGAATATGTTAAATGTGCCCGGCGAAAATCTTCCCAGCGTCTCACATTATTACAAAGAGCCTGGCATCCACTTCGGCGAAAAAGTTATCGTAATCGGTGGGAATAATAGCGCGGTGGAGGCAGCTTTGGACCTGCATAGGCATGACGTCAATGTTACGTTGATTCATCGCAGAGAATGGTTCGGCAAGGGTGTGAAGTATTGGGTCTTGCCGGATATCGAGAACCGAATAAAAAGTGGCGTGATCTCAGCGTATTTCAACTCTCGAGTGGCGGAAATAAAGCCTGATAAAATCATTATCGAGCAGGATGGAACGCGGCATGAAATCGCGAGTGATTTCGTGTATGTGTTGACTGGTTATCATCCGGCGGTGAATTTCCTCAGAGAGGTTGGAATTGAAGTGGATGAAAAGACGGGTGTTCCGAATCATGATCCATCCACTTTCGAGTCGAACGTAAAAGGGATCTTCGTCGCAGGCTCGATAGTGGCAGGTTATGATTGCAATAAAATCTTCATTGAGAACGGCAGGGAACACGGAAAAGTGATAGCCAGGAGCTTGATGAAATGATGCTGTGCATAAAAAAGAGTCTGAGCAGAACCGCCGAGCTCCGTAGGTTCCCATGAAATAATGGTTAATGATATTTTCTCCAATGACTAATTTTTCAGGAACAACTCCCTGCGATCTAAGAAAGACAAATCTATTCGGTAAGACTGAAAAAGAGCTCGAAGAATTCTTCACGGGAATTGGCGAGCCGCCATATCGCGGCAGGCAGATTTTTGGCTGGCTTTATAAGAAACAGGTTGAAAGTTTCGACCGGATAACGGATTTTACGAAATCGCTTCGTTCAAAGCTGTCGGAAATCGCCGAAATAAAATATCCGGAGATCATCGGTGCCGAAGAATCCGGACTTGATGGTACAACGAAATTTCTTTTGCGTCTAGCGGATGGAGGTAAAGTTGAGACTGTATTGATTCCGAAGGAAAAATCCCCGGACGACCAGGGTGCCCCCAGACAGACCATTTGTGTTTCAACTCAAGTCGGCTGTGCACTTGATTGTACGTTCTGCGCAACGGGCTCGATGAAGTTCATGAGGAATCTTACTGTCGGCGAAATTATATCGCAGGTGGTCATCGGCCAGCGGCACACGAAAAAGCGAATTACAAATGTTGTTTTCATGGGGATGGGCGAACCGTTGTTGAACCATGAAGCCGTACTGAACGCGATAAGGGTTTTGACCGACGATAGGTCTATGAACATCAGGGCAAAGGGAATCACCGTTTCGACGGCGGGAGTTGTGGACAAAATTCCATTGCTGGCGGCCGAACCGATAAAATTCCGGCTTGCGATTTCACTCCATAGCCTGGTCGACGAGGTCAGAACCTTCTTGATGCCGATAAACAAAAAGTATAAACTCGAGAGACTTCTTTCCGCCGCAAAGGAATTTGCCCGCGCCAGACGCGACAGGATTACTTTTGAATACATACTCTTTGACGGGCTGAACGACACCGATACAGATGCGGAAAGGCTCATCAAACTTTCGCGGGACATTCCGCTGAAGGTAAATCTTCTGCGTTACCATCCGCTCGACCACCTGAGCAGGCTGGGCTTGAAGGTTGATCCCTTATCGCTTAAACTAAGACCAAGCGGTCGTATCGAAGAGTTTGCGAACAGGCTTCGCGAGAACGGGATCACAGCGTTCGTGCGTTCCAACGCCGGCGAAGATATCAACGGCGCGTGCGGTCAGCTCGCTGCGAAGAATATTCGAAGCCACAAAGCGGCTTAGCCGCACCCAAATAAAGCCATAAGTTATGTACTACCTTGAAAGTCCAAGGATCCCTTTGAAGCAACGATTCTCGAAAGATACGATCAGCGAAGCTCTTGGCGATATCGTTTATTTTTATTAAGCATATTCAATTCTGAAAATTTAAGGACAACTACATGAGGATTATTTTGTTCGGACCCCCGGGAGTCGGGAAAGGAACACAGGCAAAAATTCTTTCCAAAGATTTGAAGATCGTCCATATCGCGACCGGGGACATACTTCGAGAAGCTGTTTCCCGCGGCACCGAACTCGGCAAGAAAGCAAAGGCTTTCATGGATCGGGGCGAACTCGTACCGGACGACGTCGTCATCGGGATCATCCACGACAGATTGAGAGAACGCGACGCGAAGAACGGCTTCATACTGGACGGCTTTCCACGGACGCTTCCGCAGGCGGAAGCGCTGGACAAGGTTTTTGATAAAATGAAAATTAAAATCGACAGGGTGATGAGCATGGAAGTCGATAAGGAAGTCCTGATGAACCGCCTGACTTCCCGAAGAGTCTGCAGAAATTGCGGATCGATTTTCAACCTCCTTGTCGATAAACTCAGTGATTCGAAGTGCACGAAATGCGGAGGGGAAATATATCAGCGCGACGACGATAAGCGTGAGACAATCGAAAGACGATTTGAGGTTTATCAAAACCAAACAAGACCCGTTAAAAATTATTATGGCACAAAGAAAATGCTTGTTGAAGTCGACGGCATTGGCGAAATTGAAGAAGTTACGGGTCGCCTCAAACTGGCGATAGGTTGACGGTTTCGGCCTGTAATTGTTGATTTAGTTCACACGAAATTGTTTCTGGATCAGGTTAACTTTTCAAAAAATCGGTCCGTCCATGGACAAGGAGGAAAAATGTGTAAGGCAATTTTATCGGTATTGTTTGTGATTTCAGGGCTTGCTAATGCACAGGATTTAGGCGGCAATCTCGCAAAAGTGTGGCGGCCTTATGGACAGGCGTACGTAACTCCTGTGGTCAATGCGGTCGGGATGGATATGAATTCCGGCCTTTTTCATACGGCAAAGGTCGGCGGGATTCTCCCGTTCGGGCTGAGCTTTTATGTCGGAGTACAGGTCGGCGGTGCTTTGGTGCCAAGCTCGGACAAGTCGTTTAGTATGGGCTTCGATGACTCGGTTTATATCCCGCTACTAGGAATGGTTCCAAGCCATGATACGGTAATAAACGCTCCGACCATCTTTGGAAGCAAAAATGCAGGGACAATTCAAGAAACCTATACTGACCCGGTTCTCCATACCAGGGTCACTCACAGCGATCCGACTATTGGTGGGCTGATCAACACAAGTATTGCTTTGCTGCCGATACCTCAGGTCGGTCTGGGAAGTCTTTTCGGGACGGACGTACTGGTCAGGTATCTTCCCTCAATGAAACTCGCGAGTTACGGCAAGGTGCAGTTGTTCGGGTTCGGATTGAGACACAATGTCAGTCAGTACATACCTTTGATTCCGATCGACATAGCGGTGCAGCTTGGTTTCCAGAACTTCTCGATAAAGGACACGGCAGGGAATAACTTATTTAAACTTTCCACATTTGCTGCAAATGTAGAAGTGAGCAAGACACTGGCGATTCTCACCGTCTACGGCGGACTTCAGTTTGAGAATTCGAAAGTCAATTTGAATTACACTTTCACTCCTCCCGGCCAGACCGCGGAGACGATCCCGATCTCATTTTCGGTGACCGGCAAAAATAAATTCAGAGCACTCATCGGTTTGAACTTAGGTCTCCTGCCTTTCAACATAAATGTGGATTACAGTGTCGGTGCAGTGAGCGCCGTGACGGCAGGACTGGGAATAGCTATTTAAATTCCATTCGTCGCTGCCTGGGCTGTCTGGTCGTTGAACCTTTCAGCCCTTTTCGTTTGTTGAATAGTATCATGGATCGACATGTGACTACATGAAAGGAGAGGTCTCTTGTTTAGAAGATTGCAGTTAGGAAAAATGGGCAGAGGAGTCTTTGTTATTCCTTTCCTCTTAATCGTGGCGATGGCATACAACCATAACGTCTATGCAAGAGCAAAGGCAAGCAATGCAGCGATCAATCGACGGGGGAGCGGCATTTATCCTGAAAAATTAGCTTTGCCGGGAGTGGTTGTCGTCAAATTGAAACCGGGAGTTGTGGCAAGCATCCAGGAATTACTGAAGGTCCCGGAGCTCGAGGGGAAAATATTGAGAGAAGCCAATCCGCAATCCGTGCAATCGCTGGCAAGAGCACCTAGGATAAGATTGGAAAAATCCTCCGAGCCGTTGAGCAACATTTATTTTCTAAATTACTCAGGCACAGTCACACCCGCTATGGTGGCACAATCGCTGTTGAAGAATCCCGATATCATTTACGCCGAGCCGCATTATATTTATAAAGTTACAAAGACTGAAGTCACACCGAATGATTCGCTGCGTTCGCAGCAGTATGCCCTGACCAATATTCAGGCCTACCAAGCGTGGAATATTACGCAGGGCGATCCAACAGTATCGATCGCCATTGTGGATATCGGCGTCAACTGGATGCATCCTGATTTGTATGGAAATATCTGGCATAACCTCAACTGGCAGAGCGATACGTCCGCCGACTCCATCGGTTGGGATTTCGGCGGCAACAACGGGTTTGGTGACAGCAATCCTGCCGAGGATTTCCCTCCGCCCAGCGAACATGGCACACACGTAGCGGGGATAGCCGCCGCCGTCACAAACAACCACATAGGAATTGCAGGCACGGCACCGAAATGCAAAATAATGGCAGTCAAAACATCTCGTGCCGACATGACTGATCCGTCGTCAGGAGATCCATACATAATCTACGGCTTTGAAGGAATAATTTATGCGGCCGACAAGGGGGCCCGGGTGATCAACTGCAGCTGGGGCGGAGTCGGTTATGTGCAATATGAACAAGATGTAATCAATCAAGCCACTCAGGAGGGTGCGCTTGTCGTTGTCGCCGCTGGCAACGACCACTCGGATGAATTCGAGACTCCTGCATATTATGACAATGTTTTGTCCGTTGCGGCAACAGATGAGAACGACAACGCCACCTACTTCACTAATTACAGTTATAATGTTTCCGTGTCAGCCCCGGGACTCGATATCATCTCAACCTGGGGGACAAACTCATACCAGTTGGAAAGCGGAACGTCGATGGCATCTCCGTGTGCCGCAGGCGTGGCGGCACTTGTCGTGAGCCAGCACCCTGAGTACACGCCGCAGCAGGTCATGGAACAGGTACGCGTCAGTGCAGATAACATAGACGCCATCAATTCTACTTATGTTCATCTTTTGGGTTTTGGAAGGGTTAATGCTTATCGGGCATTGACTGTGACTTCGCCGGGCGTCTTATTCAGCGACATCATGCTCAGTGATTCTGCAGGAGGCAATAACGATGGAACTTTGTCCGATGGAGAAACAATTCAGGTCTTTGGAACTCTCACCGATTGGCTTGCCCCGACATCAAATCTGCAGGTGACCTTGACGACCAGCGATCCTTACGTCACAATCGTTAATGGAAGTGCAACGATCGGTGCGCTCGCGACTAAGGGGACTTATGATTTGAGAAACAGCCCATTGAGCTTCAAGATAAAGAACGGCGTGCCCACCGGTCACGTTGCTCAATTCTTGGTACTTATAAATGATGGCAGCTATAGCGACTACAAAGGATTCACGGCATTGTTTGATCCGACGTTTAACCAGCTAACCGTTAACAATATTGCGACAACAATTACTGCTCGCGGAAATATCGGTTTCAATGATTTCCCGAACGATGCTGAAGGCGTTGGATTCATTTATCTGCCGGACAGTGACAGCCTCCTGTTTGAAGGTGCGTTCATGGCCGGCACGTCGGCCACAAAGGAGGTGGATGTTGCTCGCGATTCCTCCGGCCAGGTAGAGTCTGCGGACTTCAATCCGGATGGAATGGTCGAAGTAAAAACACCGGGAGTTACGGCTGATCAGGAAGCCACGACGGCTTTTAACGACAGCGGTGCCGCTTCCAATCGAGTTGGTATAGATGTTTCATTGCATACTTATTCATATAAAAGAGATTCTACAGGAAACTTCATAATCCTGGAATACACTATTCATAATCTGAAATCGGCCGCGATCAATAATTTTTATGCCGGGCTATTTCTCGACTGGGATATAGGACTTGAAGGAGCAAACAACATTGTTAAGTACGATGGAAATTATCAGCTCGGATACGCATATAACATGGATGGCACTCCCAAAACTTACACCGGGTGTGCTCTGATTGACGGAGCGAGTCCGACGTTCACAGCGATCGATAATGCAGATCAGAACACGGGCACTTATGTAGGTTTCAACAAAGCGAGAAAGTGGGATGCACTTTCAGGTCAGACGGGAATCACCTCCGTCGGGCCGGCAGATATTTCCATGGTCGTCTCGGGCGGCCCTGTATCCATACAGCCGAACTCGAATGCGAAATTGGTTTTTGCCCTTGTCGCGGGTGAAGGCTTGCAAGATCTCAGGAAAGCGGTCAATGTCGCGAGAGAACTATATGGGATTCCAGCCAATGTCACTCCAACGCCCGCTGTTCCGAAGTTCACCAGATTGAATCAAAATTATCCTAATCCGTTTAATCCCACGACGAACATTACATTTGATCTTTCCGCTGATTCGAGAGTCACGGTGGACGTTTATAACGTCATCGGCGAGAAAGTTGCAACGTTGACTGACCATGATTATCAAGCAGGATATAATCACGCATTGACATTTTCCGCAAACAGTTTGGCAAGCGGAATTTATTTCGTTCGACTCACCGCGGTGTCGAGAGCGCAAACATACGTCCAGACAAGAAAAATGGTGGTGCTGAAGTAAGAATATTTCCGAAGGCAGGCTTCAGGATTTCCAGTTAAGTAACTGGTGCGGTAAAGCTTGCTTAGACTGAAAATTTTTTCAGAAGAAAATTCTTGAGTGTGCCGAAGTCTTTGAAAATCTCGTCTGCGCAACCGATTATCCAGCTTGGTATATTTTCCACCTTCATGCCGGTTACTAAGTAAACGGGCTTCCCGAATGCGGCAGCAACGGTTAATTCCCCTTTTGTACCGCCACCTTGTTGAGCACTCTCATCGTAATAGCAAATGAGGTAATCGGATCGTAGAATTATTTCGCGGCAGTCAAATCTGACGATCTCCTTCGCTATTCGACGATGCAGCTCGATGTCACCCGACTTTGTACTGCGGAAATCTACTCCGGGATGTCTTGACTTGAGGAAAACTTCGCTTTCTCTCACTGGATTAAACGCACCATGGCCCAACTTGTCGGGAAACCATGCTTCAATTTCAGTTCTCCAATCAGCCCCGTAATTTGCCGCATGTTCCATTCCACCCCACAGATATGCGATGAGCTTCATGAAAAAAGATAACAACAAGATTTTTATGAAAAAAACTTGATATTAAGTCTAAGATTATTATATTGGTTCAAAGAGTTCTTTTGAAAATTTGATATTAATTCATCGAGAATCGCTAATCGCTCACATCGTGTGATATGCGGTTTCCCGGATTTCCTGTCCGGGAAAGGGTGGAGGGATCAGGCCCTATGAAACCCTGGCAACCGTCTCCGTGTTATACGGGGAGCCCGGTGCCAATTCCTGCCCATGATAATCTGAATGGGGAAGATGAGCAAAGAATCAGAACCTCTTCTTGCAATCTTTCTCAGCAGGAAGAGGTTTTTTGTTTTTAGAATAACACTTTAAGAATAATAAATAAAAATACAAGTGAGGAGATAAAATGAGCACCAACGGCAAGGAGAGGAGATATCGTTTTGAGACCCTGCAGCTACATGCAGGTCAGAAACCGGATCCGACAACAAATGCGCGCGCGGTTCCGATTTACCAGACAACGTCATATGTCTTTAATGACACAGGACACGCGGCCGCCCTTTTTGCGCTTAAGCAATTCGGGAATATCTATACGCGAATCATGAATCCGACGACGGATGTCTTCGAGCAGCGTATGGCAGCGTTAGAAGGAGGTGCTGGCGCACTGGCCACGAGCAGCGGACAGGCGGCTCAGTTTCTCACCATATCCACGATAGCACAGGCCGGTGAGAATATTGTTTCGACATCGAATTTATACGGCGGAACTTACAACCAATTTAAAGTTACCTTCCCGCGGCTCGGAATCGATGTGAAGTTCGCTGAAGGAGATGAGGTCTCGGCGTTTGAAAAGTTGATCGACAAAAAGACGAAGGCACTTTATATCGAGACCATCGGGAATCCCAAGTTGAATATCCCCGATTTCGAGGCGCTCGCAAAATTGGCGCATTCGAAGGGGATCCCGTTGATTGTGGACAACACTTTCGGTGCAGGCGGATATATTTGCCGGCCGATTGATTTCGGCGCAGATATCGTGGTACACTCGGCAACGAAGTGGATCGGCGGACACGGCACATCGATCGGCGGAGTTATCGTGGACTCGGGAAAATTCGACTGGGGAAACGGAAACTTCCCGATATTTACCGAGCCAAGTCCGGGTTATCACGGGTTGAAATTTTATGAAGTATTCGGCCCATCGTCGCCGTTTGGAAATATCGCGTTCATCATTCGGGCGAGAGTAGAAGGGCTTCGTGACCTTGGCCCGGCCCTCAGTCCATTCAATTCCTTCCTGTTCACGCAAGGACTTGAGACTCTCTCGCTGCGAGTCGAGCGCCATAACGAAAATGCATTGAAGCTCGCGAAACATTTGAAGAGTCATCCATTGGTCGATTGGATAATTTATCCCGGGCTTGAAGAACATCCGGACCACGGGCGCGCAAAGAAGTATTTCAGGAACGGACTCTTCGGATCAATCATAGTCTTCGGAATCAAAGGCGGATTGGAAGCAGGAAGAAAATTCATAAACAGCCTTAAGCTGACCAGCCATCTTGCAAATGTCGGCGATGCAAAGACACTTGCGATACATCCTGCGACCACTACTCACCAGCAGCTTTCGGAACAGGAGCAATTGCTGTCCGGTGTCACGCCCGATCTGGTCCGCGTGTCCGTCGGGATAGAACACATTGATGACATCGTCTTTGATTTCGACGAAGCTCTTGATGCCGTCAAGCAAGCTATCCACGCGTAGCTGCCCGGGAAAGGCATGATAGAGACTCTGTCGAGAACAATCGTAAAAACTCAGAAGGTTCGGCTTTATACTGAAGCCGAACCTTTCCGTTTTGAAGTCGGCGCAAAACTCGGTCCGATCGATGTCGCCTTTGAAACTTACGGGGAGCTGAACAACGAAGGGACCAACTGCATCCTCGTGTGTCATGCATTGACGGGAAGCGCTCACGCGGCATTTCTTAATTCCGAGAATGACAAGGTGCCCGGATGGTGGGAAGGAATAATCGGGCCGGGGAAAGCTCTGGATACGACAAGATATTTTGTCGTGTGCTCGAATTTCCTTGTCGGGTGTTATGGTACAACTGGGCCTTCGACGATCAATCCACGGACTTTGAAAGAATACGGGACGACCTTTCCCTTGACGACGATACGCGATATGGTCCGCGTACAGAAAAAACTTTTGGAATGGCTTGGCATCGAAAAGGTCCAGCTGATCATCGGCGGGTCGATGGGCGGAATGCAGGCTATCGAATGGGCGGTCATGTATCCTGATTTTGTGGAGCGCGTGGCTCCGATTGCGACTGGCGCGAGCCACACCGCATGGGGAATCGGACTAAATGAAGTGGCGCGTCAGGCAATATTCACGGACCCGGCATACCGCGGCGGCGATTATTACGCTTATGGTCAGCCTTCGCGCGGACTCGCACTCGCGCGCATGATAGCAATGCTCAGCTATCGGAGTCCCGAGTCTTTTACGATGCGATTCCAGCGCGACAGGGTAGGCGAAGAAGGCGGGAAAGGCTTTTTCGATCTGAAAAATATTTTCCAGGTCGAGAGCTATCTCCATTATCAGGGCGTCAAACTGGTCGAACGGTTCGATGCAAATACTTATGTATACATAACTCACGCGATGGATTTCCACGATGTCGCTCATGACAGAGGGAAATTACGTGATGTGCTTGGATCGATAAGATCAAAGGTGCTTTGCATTGGAATTAGTTCCGACGTGCTTTATCCCGCCGTGGAACAACGCGGCCTGTCGGAATTGATTCCCGGCGCCAGGTATGCGGAGATTCAGTCCATCCACGGACACGACGCTTTTCTTATCGAGTTTGAAAAAATGAATCAAATTGTGGAAAATTTTTTGAAAGATTGAAAATCATGGCTGTTATGTTATAAGATAAGCGGGTATCTTGTTAAGTGCGTGTTACGTGTCTTATTTCACCATTCTCAACCTTTGATTTTGCTGTAATTGCAAATCTTCCGAAGGATAGTTAAAATATCCTTCCAATATCTCATTGAATAATGCATATCCTATTAGTCGATGACGAAGTAGAAAATCGCGTGGCTCTCGCGGAAGTTCTGAGGGCTGAAGGGTATTCTGTCGATACTGCATCGGACGGGCTGGAAGCCCTGGAATTGATAAAAAATCTTGAGTTTGACGCAGTCGTGACGGATGCCTTGATGCCCCGAATGGACGGCTTTGTGCTGTGCAGGACTGTAAAGGCCGACGAGGCGCATAAAGATCTTCCGGTAATTATTCTGACCGGTGAATATACTAATTCCCTGGACATCCAGTTTGCGAAAAATCTGGGAGCAATCGATGTCTTAAGGAAAACGGCGGACCCGGACCTTCTCCTCAGACTCCTCTCGACTTTCAAGGAGCCGTCCACGGCACCCGGCGTCCCTGTCCACAAAGAAATCCCCGAAAAAGAATATTTAAAAGAATACAGCGAAGTTCTTGTCAGGAAGCTCGAAGCAAAAATGGCCGAGCTGGAAGCGGTGAATCAGAAGCTTGTCGAGAGAAACGTTCAACTCGAACGCGAGAGAAGAAAGTACCGGCAGCTTTTTATTTCTGCAAACGACGGAATACTCTTGGTGAATCGTTCCGATGGGATCGTGATTGAGTCGAACATCCATGCCAGGAAGATTCTGAAGCTGAGCGAGAAAGGGCTCTCGCAGAAACCGTTGATAGAGCTTAAACCTTTCGGCGAATTGTTGTTCGAAAAAATTTCCCGTGGGGAGGCGGTACAGTTCGAAAGCACCTATGAAAATGAAAAGTCGAAAATTTTCCTCGATATAAGCGGTTCGTCGACCGGCACTGAAGACAATCTTTACATCGTGATTATCAGGAACGTCACAAGGCGAAGAGAGTGGCTCGAGAGATTCATCATGCTTGATAAGTTGCGTGCCGTCGGAAGACTTTCGAGCGGACTCGTCCACGAAATAGGAAATCCGCTGAACGTCATCTCAGTCAATCTGCAGTTTCTTGACAAAAGCCTGGACGAAAAACTCCCGGAAAAAAACTTTACCAAGTCCGCTCTATCGGGGGTGAAATCCATTGAGAAGGTTATGCGCGAAACTATGAATTTCGCTCAACCGCAGGCACCGGCGAAAACAAAACTTCGGTTAGGCTCGCTGCTTTCGGAAATCTCGGGACTCGCAAAAACGTCTCTTCAGAAATCGAAGATAAGCTTAGAAATAGAGCAGAGCGAGACAAACGATACGATAGCCGCCGACAAGTCACAGCTTCTTCATGCAATTCTGAACATTGTCGAGAACTCCATCGAGGCGATGCCCAATGGAGGTAAACTCCTTTTCAGGCTCGAAGATTGCGCTGATGTCAACGAACTCGTTTTGAAGATCGTCGATACCGGTGTGGGGATGGACGAAGATACGGTAAAGCTTGCCGTCGAACCTTTCTACACGACCAAAGACGGAGCAACGGGAATGGGCCTGTCGATATCCCACCGCCTCTTGGAATTGAACGATGCGAGCCTAAGTATCGAAAGCCAGCCCGGGTTCGGGACGACAGTCACGATTCGTTTCAGAAGAGAGAATCAGTAGTGCCAAACAAAATACTGATAGTCGATGACGACGAGCTACTCAATAATTCCCTGAATGCAGTTCTCACGAGAAGCGGATATGAAGTCCTCTCCGTTCTCAAGGGCGAAGAAGCCATCCAGCAAATTTCCGACTTCCAGCCGGATATTGTTCTTCTTGACCTTTATTTAGGCTCGATAACCGGGCTCGATATACTTCAAAGACTTCGCTCCGATAACAACAGCACGCCGGTAATTCTTATTACGGCGTTTTCGGATGTCAACAGTGCGGTACGTGCCATAAAGCTTGGTGCTGAAGATTTTGTCCTCAAGCCTCTCGATCTGGAACAGCTTGAGATTCTCATCAATAAGACTTTAAACCGGAAAAATCTCGAGCGGCGTTATGAGCTTCTCAAAGATGAGATGCAGCAGAAGTTCGGGCCGTACGCGATCGTCGGCAAAAGCGATAACCTTCGGAAGGTCGTCTACACCGCGGAAAGGCTTGCCCGCGCCGACACGACTGTATTGATAGTCGGCGAAAGCGGTTCGGGCAAGGAACTTGTCGCACGCTTGATCCATGAAAAGAGCGATCTGTCCGACGGCCCGTTTATTTCAATCAACTGCGGCGCAATCCCCAAGGAACTTGCCGAGAGCGAGCTCTTCGGTTATGAGAAGGGCGCGTTCACCGGCGCGATGGATAAAATGAGACAGGGGAAATTCGAGCTTGCCAATCGCGGCACGATTCTTCTTGATGAAGTCGGAGAGCTGACGCAGGAACTGCAGGTTAAGCTTCTGCGTGTCCTGGAAACAAAAAGATTTTACAGGCTGGGCGGGGCGAAAGAAATTTCGGTGGATGTGCGGATAATTGCCGCCACAAATAAGAATTTGAAAACTGCCGTCGAAAAAGGTGCATTCCGCGAAGACCTTTTCTACCGGCTCAACATCGCCCAAGTTCATGTCCCGCCGCTTCGTGAGAGAACAGAAGACATTGCGCTTCTCGCGAATACATTTCTTGATGAGTTCAATAAAAAATTCGGGAAGTCCATAAAAGGTTTCACGCCGGACGCGATCAAGGTCCTTGAAAAATACCCGTGGCCGGGAAATGTGCGTGAGCTTAAGAACGCCGTTGAACGAGTTGCGCTGCTCGAAACGGATACGGTAATAAAACGCGAGCACCTCGCCTTTCTCAGCATGCATCCAGGTTTCAACTCCTCGAAGATAATGGACAACAAAGAGATTGTTTCGGTCCCCAGCCATGGCATTAGAATGGACGATATAATGAAAGAGGCTATCTTGCAGACGTTGGATCTCACAGGGGGAAATCAAATCCAGGCCGCAAAAATCCTGGGACTGACAAGATCGCGTTTGCGATACCGAATGCAGCAGCTCAAAATCAAGTACGAACCAAGGAAGAATTAGTTCACAGCTTATAGTTGAATTGATCGTCGAATCCCTCCATGTGTGAATTTATCGGTCGAAATCTGTTTCATCTGCGTCACCATTATGCTATTTTGGTTCGAAGCTATGAATGACGTTCGAGTAAGATTTGCGCCGAGTCCAACCGGTTATTTGCATGTCGGCGGATTAAGAACTGCGCTTTATAATTTTCTTTTCGCGAAAGGATCCGGCGGCAAGTTTGTCCTGCGGGTCGAAGATACGGACAGGTCGCGGTACGTAGATGGGGCGGTTGAAAATTTGATCAATACGCTTTGCTGGGCCGGTCTGGAATATGACGAGGGACCAAACGCCGGTGGAGAATTCGGTCCTTACGTTCAAAGCGAGCGGTTAGACATCTACAAGAACCACGTCAGTACTCTAATCGAAAAGAAAGCGGCATACCGATGCTTTTGCACGCCGGAACGCCTCGAACAAATGCGAAAAGAACTGGAGAAGAAGAAGCTGACGCCGAAGTACGATCGAACGTGCCTTCGCCTTTCAGAAAAAGAGATTGAAGAGAGTCTCGCCTCCGGGAAACCGTATGTTGTTAGAATGAGAGTGCCGGATGACGCGCCCATCAGATTTTCAGATATGGTCAGGGGCGACGTGGAATTCTCTCCCGAACAAATTGACGATCAGGTTTTGTTGAAGTCCGACGGCTATCCGACGTACCATCTCGCTAATGTTGTTGACGATCATCTGATGAAGATCTCCCACGTCATTCGAGGGGAGGAATGGCTGTCGAGCACGCCGAAGCATGTCCTGCTCTACCGGTTCTTCGGGTGGGAGCTGCCGAATTTCGCGCACCTCCCTTTGCTGCTCAATCCGGATCGATCAAAGCTGAGCAAACGTCAAGGCGATGTTGCGGTTGAAGATTACAGGAAGAAAGGATATCTGCCGGAAGCACTCGCGAATTTCGTGGCTCTCCTGGGGTGGAATCCCGGTGACGATAGAGAAATTTTTACTCTAAAGGAACTCGAAAAGGAATTCTCGCTCGAGAAAGTAAACAAAGCCGGTGCAATATTTAATATTGAAAAATTGAATTGGTTGAACTTCCAGCATCTCCGGCGCAAAACTGACGATGAGGTCCTCGCCATGCTGAAAGAATATCTGTCGGCGGCCGGGTATCAGCCATTGGAGGATCAGTATTTGCGCGGAGTGGTGGCCGCGATGCGCGAGAGAGTCACGTTTGTGAAGGATTACGTTGAAAAGAGTCCCTACTTTTTTCAAGCACCGAAGGAATACGATCCAGATGTGATCAAGAAAAGATGGGACCCAAAGTCGCCGGATTATTTAAGAGAACTGGTCTCCGAGTTTTCTAAATTAGAATACCCACGAAAGGAAGATTACGAAGCCGCTTTGAAGCGGTCCGCCGAGTCGATGAAAGTCGGAAACGGGGAGTTGATCCATCCTCTGAGACTTGCGGTTTCTGGAGTTGGAGAAGGGCCGGGAGTTTACGAAATTATTTACATTCTAGGCAAGGAAGAAACCTTAAGACGCCTCAATTCTGCAATCGAAAGAATTAAATAGCAATCATGGAACACGAAGAAACCGAAGAATCTGCGAAAGCACCTGCAGCCGGACATGAAAAAAGAAACTTTATCCGCGACATTATCGATGAAGATCTGAGGTTCGGCAAATACGATACGGTTCATACGCGATTTCCTCCGGAGCCGAACGGCTACCTCCACATAGGCCATGCGAAATCTATCTGCTTGAATTTCGGAACTGCGAAGGACTACAAGGGGCTTTGCAATCTCCGTTTCGACGATACAAATCCGACAAAGGAGGAAGTGGAATATGTTGAATCGATCAAAGAAGATATGCGCTGGCTTGGATTCGATTGGGAAGATAGGGAATTCTACGCCTCGGACTATTTCGATAAACTTTATGAATTTGCGATTAAGCTGATCAAAAAAGGGAAGGCGTACGTGGACGATCTCAGCGCGGATGAGATTCGCGAGCATCGTGGTACGCTTACGGAGCCGGGAAAGGACAGTCCGTGTCGGAATCGATCGGTCGATGAAAACCTGAGTTTGTTCGATCGGATGCGCGCAGGCGAATTTCCCGATGGCTCGAGGACTCTGCGTGCTAAGATAGATATGTCCTCGCCAAATCTTAACATGCGGGACCCGGTGATGTACAGGATTTTGCATGCCGCGCATCACCGCACCGGCGATAAGTGGTGTATTTATCCGATGTACGATTGGGCACACGGGCAGTCCGATTCAATCGAAGGAATTACACATTCGATATGCACTCTGGAATTCGAAGACCACCGTCCGCTTTATAATTGGTTTGTGGAACAGCTCGAGATTTTTCATCCGCGGCAAATTGAATTCGCGCGGCTGAACCTCACGTATACGGTGATGAGTAAGCGGCGACTTCTCCAGCTCGTGCAGGAGAATCATGTCGGCGGATGGAATGATCCGAGGATGCCGACCATTTCTGGGTTGAGGCGGCGCGGATATACTCCGGAATCGATAAGGCTTTTTGCGGAGCGAATCGGAGTTTCAAAAGCAGACAGTGTCATCGACGTGTCGGTGCTCGAGGATTGCCTTCGGTTCGATTTGAACAAACGTGCATCGCGTGCCATGGCTGTGCTGCACCCTCTTAAGCTTGTGATCGATAACTACCCCGACGGGAAAGTCGAGGAGCTCGAAGCGGTCAACAATCCCGAAGACGCGTCGATGGGAACTCGCAAGACTCCGTTTTCGAGAATACTTTACATCGAGCAGGAAGATTTCCGCGAGATTCCGCCGAAGAAGTATTTCAGGCTCTCTCCCGGCGCGGAAGTGAGGTTGCGGTATGCCTACATTGTCAAATGTGTCGATGTTGCGAAAGATCCGAAGACAGGGGCGGTCACCGAAGTGCATTGCACCTACGATCCCGAGACGAAGAGCGGTTCACCCGCGAGTGCGCGGAAAGTGAAGGGAACGATTCATTGGGTTTCGGCGCAGCATGCCGTAGATGTTGAAGCACGTCTTTATGATCGGCTCTTCAACGTTGAAGAACCTGCGGGTGATAATTGGAAGAATTTCATCAATCCGAATTCTCTTGAAGTCATGAAAGGCGGCAAGGCGGAGCCGAGTTTGGCAAATGCAAAACCGCAGGATCGTTTCCAGTTTGAACGCCTCGGATATTTTTGCGTCGACGACGCGTCGAACCCCGGGAGTCTCATTTTCAATCGCACAGTGACGCTTCGCGATACGTGGGCGAAGATAGAAAAATCGTAGCTGACCATGGCGCGATACCATGAAGCATGAACTTTGTTTTGTGGCACATTTTAGCTAAGATATAGCGTCGAAAATAAAAGTCAGGTGGCGTCATGCTTTCCAAACTCGCGAGCGCCGCGACTTACGGCGTGAACGCTTTCATCGTCGAGATCGAAACCAACATCGGCGGCGGCCTGTTCAACTGGTCGATGGTCGGTCTGCCGGATAACGCAGTCAAGGAAAGCCGCGAAAGGGTACAAACGGCCATCAAGAATTCCGATCTAAAATTCCCGTATCATCGTATAATTGTCAACCTTGCTCCGGCAGACGTCAAGAAGGAGGGGAGCGCGTTCGATCTTGCTATTGCAGTTGGAATACTTTCTGCATCTGGAGGAATGGATGCATCGCATCTCGGGAACTTTATCATTATCGGGGAACTTGCTCTTGATGGCACGGTCAGGCCCGTGCACGGCGTTTTGCCGATTGCCGTTGAGGCAAGGGACAGAGGAATACCATCGATTATCCTTCCAAAGGGAAATGCGAAAGAAGCTGCTATGGTTGAAGGAGTAGATGTGTACCCCGTCGAAAATCTTGCGGAAGCCGTCCAACTCCTGAATGGCGAATACAAACTTCTTGAACCTTTTCATGTCAACAAGGAAGAAATATTCGGACAGACTCAGTTGTACCCGATCGACTTTGCCGATGTGAAGGGCCAGGAAAATGTGAAGCGCGCGCTCGAAGTAGCGGCGGCAGGCGGACATAATGTAGTAATGATCGGTCCGCCGGGAAGCGGGAAGACCATGCTCGCGAAGCGCCTCCCGACAATCCTGCCCGATATGACATTCGAGGAAGCGCTTGAGACGACGAAGATACATTCCGTTGCGGGGCTTCTTCCGATTGAAGCCGGCCTGATAGCTACGCGGCCTTTTCGGTCGCCGCATCATACGATTTCGGACAGTGCGCTCGTTGGCGGCGGAACCATCCCCAAGCCGGGAGAAATTTCTCTCGCACACCATGGCGTACTTTTTCTCGACGAGCTCCCTGAATTTGAAAGAAGCGTGCTTGAAGTCCTCCGGCAGCCGCTCGAGGATGGGCACGTCACCATAAGCCGCACGAAACTGTCTCTGGATTATCCATCGAAATTTATGCTCCTTGCCGCGATGAACCCTTGCCCGTGTGGAAATTTCGGCAATCCGAATGCAAGCTGTTCCTGCACTGCAACCACGATACAACGCTATATGTCTAAGATAAGCGGTCCGCTTCTTGACAGAATTGATATACACGTCGAAGTGCCCGCTGTGAAATACTCTGAACTATCGAGTAAGCGGATGGGTGAACAGTCTTGTGCTGTCAGAGCACGGGTCAAGAAGGCACGCGAGACACAACGCGGCAGATTTACCGGCCGGAAAGGACTCTTCAAAAATGCCGATATGCAGAGCAAAGAGATAAGAGAATTCTGTCAGGTAGACAAAGCGGGGGAAGATTTGCTGAAGCAGGCGATCACGAAACTCGGATTGAGCGCGCGAGCATATGATAGAATCTTGAAAGTCGCCAGAACGATTGCCGACCTCGCGGAATGCAAAGATATTTTGACGGAGCACATCGGAGAGGCGATACAATATAGGAGCCTGGATAGGCAGCTGTATTTGGATTCATGAACATAAATATCTGATTGAGGCAGAAGACGTCGGGAGAGCAACCTTCATGAGATTATCCCTTTGTGATTCTCAGAGTCGAAGATTAACTTTAGAAAAATCCGATAGGTGACCATTTTGCGAATCTCGGAAGGTTTACGGAGAGTTATGAGACTCCGGCAGAGGAGTAAAAGGGAAGCCCCACCGCTGCTCACTCCCGAGGAATTTCTGAGGTCGATCACGCTTATCCCGGATATTGATCAACTCCTCGGCAATTTCACCTCGAAGTTCACAGAGATGTTTGCTGCTGATTCGGTTTATTTGGTTCTGTTGGAGCCGGTTACCAGTCGCTATGTCGGTAGGAAGGCAAAAGGCGACGGCAACGGACTGCTGCCAAGATTCAATTTTTCTCAGAAGGATAACCTTATCAAGTGGCTGAATATAAACCGGTGTTCCCTTAATGTGGCACGCCAGGATCAAGTCGTTGGATTTTTGGATAAGGTGGAAAGACAACTTCTGCTTGATGCGTCGATTCAGATTATCCTTCCGCTGATCGTTATAAATCGTTTGACAGGAGCTCTGTTTGTGGGAAAGGATTACAGCAGAAGGAGGTACTCGCCGGAAGAAGAGGGGCTGATGTCAAGTCTGGTATCGCAAAGCGCCCTGGCGATCGAGTATGCCATGATATATCAGTTTCAGGAGGATAAACTGAAGAGACTGTTTCATGCGGACAAGCTCGTGACAGTCGGCGAACTCGCTGCCGGAGCAGCCCACGAAATACGGAACCCTCTTGCCGCCATCAGAAGCACCGTTCAGTACATCAGGAAAGATCTATCGATCGATAAGCAAACTCTGGTAGATGGAATCATTGGAGAAGTGGACCGGATCGACAAAATAATCCAGGGGTTGCTTTCATTCAGCAGGACATCAGAGATACATGTTGATTCGATAGATTTGCATGCCGTATTGGAACAGACACTTTCCCTGTTGGATTCTGAATTGAAGAATCATAATATTGAAATAATCAAGGAGTATCGTCTGAGCGATCCATGTATACGCGGAGATGGTGAACAGTTGAAGCAAGTGTTTCTGAATATTTTTCTTAACAGTGTACAGGCCATCGAGAGGGACGGGAAGATCACTGTAACCACGGCGGTTGCTTCAAATCGTACCGATTTCGTGACGATCTTGTTTTCCGACACGGGGCCAGGCATACCGGCTTCAGTGTTGTCGAGAGTCTTTGACCCGTTCTACACGACGAAAGAAAATGGCACGGGGATCGGCCTGTCTATTTCATACGGAATAGTCAGCAGGCATGGCGGCGAAATCGAGATCAGGAGCACCCGGCAAGGAGAAGATAGAGGGACCAATGTGACGATTAATCTTCCCAGAAATTTGACGGACCATCAATGAATAATCCAATCGATAAAAGAGTTCTCATCGTGGACGATGAAGAACGCATCCGCAACATATTGGCCGCAATATTGAAAGATGAAAACTATGAAGTTGCGACTGCGAACGATGGCACCGAGGCTCTAAACAAAATGGCCGATTTCATGCCTCATGTAGCGATAGTCGATCTCCAGATGCCCCGCATGAACGGTCTGGAGACTATCTCGCAGATGATGCAAATCGACAGCCATATCGTCCCCATAATCCTGACGGCTCACGGCACAATCCAATCGGCAGTACGGGCGACCAAGCATGGTGTCTATGACTACTTGACGAAACCATTCGACAATGAGCAGATGCTTCTGGTTGTCAAGCGCGCTTTGGAGCATTATCAACTTGCCGCAGAAATTACGGAACTCAGGAAGGAACTCAGCAAGCGGCATGGACTCGACTCGATTGTCGGCAATAGTCTCATGATGCAGAAGGTGCGGGAAGAAATCAAACGCATTGCGGAAACCGATGCCGTCATATTGATAGAGGGAGAAAGCGGAACCGGCAAAGAGTTGGCCGCACATGCGATCCACTATGAAAGTGCTAGAAAAAATGGCCCGATGGTAATCGTGGATTGCGGCTCAATACCGATGAGCATAATTGAGAGCGAGTTCTTCGGGCACGAGAAAGGTGCCTTCACAGACGCCCGGGAGCAGAGGATAGGGAAGTTCGAGGAGGCGGACACAGGGACGATTTTTCTCGACGAGATTAGTGAACTCGCGATGGATGCGCAGACGAAGTTGCTTCGGTTTCTGCAGGAGAAGGAATTCGCCCGCGTTGGGGGTGGAAACGCCGTAAAGGTTGACGTGCGGGTGATTGCGGCAACCAATAGAAATCTTGAGGATCTGTTGAAGGCAGGTAGATTCCGCGAGGATTTATATTACAGGTTGAATGTCCTGAGACTTAGAATTCCTTCTTTGCGTGAGCACAAAGAAGATATCCCCCTCTATGCGGCTCACTTCATAGAGAAGCACAAACAGACCGTCAATCGGGGGGAATGCGAAATATCATCGGACGCAATTCAGGTTCTGATGTCGCATGACTGGGGCGGTAATGTTCGGGAGCTCGAAAACGCTATCCAGCGCGCCATGCTCAGCATGAGCGGCCGTCGGATTGAAGCAGCCGATTTGATGTTTCTAGCAAGACAGAGTTCTTCAAACTCTAAACAATATGATGGCGAGGAAAGTCTTGAGAGCTATATCAAATCTCTTGTCGAGTACACGGAGAGAGAAATCATTATCAAGGCTCTTGAGGAGAGTAAATGGAGCAGAACGGAAGCTGCGAAAAAACTGAAGCTGGACCGTAGGACCCTTTTCAACAAGATGAGACAATACTGCATCGAGGAAAAGTCCGAAAACTAATAACGGCGGAGATGGAGAGCCGTTATAACTCTGATCCAGAGGTCCAAATGAATTGTTACCATCAATGATGTCTGGTGGAGAGGAGAGTATGTTCCTAATATTTGGCCATCATTTATGTCCCGGTGGGAATCTTCTTACCCACGTATATGGGCATTACATTTCCCACGTGATGATGATGATCTCCGGATTTCGATGTTCTGACTGCAAAAAGTGTGGCACTCCGCTTGCACCAATAACAGGTTGGCTTCTGGAATGAGCGTTAGGTTTTTGGGAACCACCGTTTCAAATCCCAAACCAAACTCAGATATGCTAAAGTTCGCAGTGAATGTATGAACGAATGATTCGGATACCAGTTTCGTGCAAACTTACTGGACAGAACCGGGAAGGCACCGAAGTTAATGGAGAGCAAGACGGTGTTGGTGTTCGATCATCCCTGAAAGTGAACTAGAATTCAAAATTCAAAAAATTATTATGGATTAATCAAATGGAAAGAGAGCCTAAGGAAGTAGTATTCGGCAGCCAGGAGATGACAGTAATAATGTCGCAGGCTGAAAGGGTCGCGCGTAATGAATTTTCAGTTCTCATAACCGGCGAGAGCGGAGTAGGGAAAGAGGTTGTGTCGCGTTATATTCATCAGCACAGCGCTCGTGCTGCGGAACCGTTTGTCGCGGTAAACTGTGGTGCAATTCCTGAGACCCTTTTTGAAGCCGAGCTTTTCGGCTTCGAGCGGGGTGCCTTTACGAATGCGTTCTCACCGCACAGGGGATACTTCGAGCAGGCAAACCATGGCACTATTTTGCTTGATGAGATCTCGGAACTTCCCCTGACATTGCAGGTTAAACTCCTCCGTGTGCTGGAAGACAAATACATCATGCGAATTGGCGGCGAGAAGGAGATTCAGGTGGACGCACGGGTGATAGCTGCGTGTAATATGAACCTTCAGACGCTGGTGAGAGAGCGGAAATTCCGAAAGGATCTGTATTATCGTCTGGCGGTCTCCGTCATAGCTATTCCACCTCTTCGTGCGCGTAAAGACGATATCGAAACTTTGGCTGGTAGCTTCCTGCGTAAATATTCGCCTGCCAGGAAAATTCTAAACCGCGAAGCACTTATGAAACTCACCCATTATGAATGGCCTGGAAACGTGCGTGAGTTAGAGTATTGTATCATTCGCTCCATCCTAAACAGCGATGGTAAAGAAGTTATCAGGGCCGACGACATTCAGTTCCTGGAGGATGATATCGAACGCAGCGCCGCGATAGAGCGAGGAGCGTTTGAGGAAGCATTGAGAAAAGCTAGAGGAAATGTGAACAGTGTTTCCCGGCTGTTAGGAGTACATAGGAACACCGTTTACAACAAAATTAAAAGATTCAATATTGATCTGTTGCGATACAGGAACGGCCATCCGGTTTTTCAATAGACGCGGAATTTTTAAGAAAGCGTCAGGGGACCTCATCCTTTGCCAACTCCCGGCACTCGTCGGGTGCCGGTCAAGAAATAATCTTCGTTGTTTGATTCACGTGGGAAGAAAGTGCGATTCATTTTCCTATGAATGGAAGATAAGAACGCTCTATTGAATGTCAGGCAAAATGAACCATTGTGAAGTATTGTTTCTCCCTGAGAAACCATTCTTTTCTCTTCTGGATTCGGTATTTCGATTGTCATTTTGTTACAATAATCCTTTCTACTGATTTTTTTAAATTGTGCGAGCATCAGACAAGGTGTAATCGTTTTCTTTTTTGATGTCTTTTCGTTTTTCCTCATAAGCTTTTGCAGCCTGTTCCATTTTATTAAATGGAATCTGCGTATCTGCCCAGAGGCTGTCTATGGCAGATTTTTTCAAGAGAGGGCACATGTCTTTATGATAGGCCTTGATGTCTCCATACATGTTGTAGGCAGCCCCGCGGCAACCGCCTGCACATACGTATTTGACAAAACATTTGCCGCATTGCTTGATTGAATCGACCGTTGTCTCCCGGCATTTCTTCATCACTGCCGACTCTCGATATATCTTTCTTATATCCTCTTCAAGAATGTTCCCTGCCCTAAACTCTTTTTTGTACATCATGGTACACGGGTATATGTCGCCGTTCGACACCATGTGGATATCCCCGTTTGCAGCACCGCACTGATTTTTCCTCGGAGCGTGCTTGACGATGAGTCCGTTGTGCTCATCGACAGCAAGAGGAGGGAATTCGTCACCGCTCAGTTCGAGCCTGAGGCTGGCAGCGACGAGAAATTTATTGTATTCATCGTCGAATATGACAGGGTTGATAGGATTATTGTTTTTGTCCCTGACGACTTCTTTTGACGGAAGAAAAGCACCCATTCTATGCTGGCCGACACCGATTTCCTCAACGAGCAACCTATGAGTTTCGGGCATACTCTTGACATTGACGTTGCAGACGACCGAATTTATCACGAGCCGCTTCGGATTGTAATTCGCCAGCAATCTGACGGCACGCATGGTCCGGTCAAACGATCCTTTACCCCTCAGTGCTTCATGCTCTTCTTTTATATGGCTGTCCAGGCTCACCCACACCAGGTCGAATAATTCTGCAACAGCAGGAGCCAGGTTTTCTGTTATACGTGTACCATTTGTCACCAGCGCGATACGGAATCCCCTGTTCTTGGCGTAACGGGCCACATCAAACAAGTCCGGCCGCATCATAGGTTCGCCGCCGCAAAAGGCAACCGCTGACGCACCAAAATCCCAAAGCTTTTCCAGCGCCTGAACCGTTTCGGCCGTTGTCATTTCTTCCCTGAATTTTCCAAAACGTTTTCTGTTCTCCGCATTGTAGCAGTAAACGCATGAGAGATTGCAGCGCTCGGTGTTTGAAAAGTATACGTTAACTGGGTGTCCACCCTCCGGTGAATCAACAAACTCGCGGGTTACATAGGCATCGAGATGGATGATTCCAGCATCGATCATGCTCCGAATGAAGTCGGCGACCTTCTCTCTGATGCTGTCGGCACTTTGCCTGTAATGCGCGCATAGGCGGTTGATTGCCTCATCGAGGTCGGGAGATGTTTCCAGTGTTTCAATTATTTGCTTCCCGGAGTCGTTTAGGCGGATCCAGACATGGTTATCTGGATCGAAAAAGAGGTGCCAACCTTCTTCATTTGCGAGATGAACCAGTTTGGGTGGAAGGAGGAGTTTCGCCTTGATGAGATCAGATTCGGCCAAGGACCTTCCTTTTGCAATAGTTTTGCTCCCGGGATCTACTTTATCCGGTGTGCCAATTTCCATTGAGAAATTCCGTCCTTTTTATTCTTGACTAGTTGGATCGACGGGGCACCTGAACGTCGGTAATGCCCCGTCTATGATCCAAATGCAATTTGATTTTTTTAAGCCATTGTTTTCATTTAGGGGGTTCGAAATTTATGGCTATCGTAACGGGGTAAGAGCAAAAACAACTACAGCTATCTGGTTGTAATGCTGCTTGCGCCTCTAACGATGAAAGACTCGCGAATCCCAGTGGGTTGAACATGATGTTTTTACCTCCTTCGGTTTTTGTAGTTTGTTTGAGTGAGTTGAGACAAAAGTGTTTGCATGTAACTATATTTCAATCGTAATCATTTTTTGTCCATTGTTGCTCTGGTTCACCGTCATCTTGGAAATGCGTACTCCGTCAGGGAGACCCGATAGACTTCTTTCTTCTTTGCCGGCAAAAAGCTGTTCATCGTAGAGCCGTCGATATGTTCGGTTGCCCAGGTACAGCTCCTGATGTGACCCGATAGCCGCGACCTTGCCTCCGTCAAGAACGATGATCTTGTCGGCCGATAAGACGGTCGAAAACCTATGAGCAATTATAAATGTCGTGCGACCCCTCATCAAATTTGCGAGGGCTTCTTTGACCAAATTTTCAGATTTTGAATCTAGTGAGGACGTTGCCTCATCGAGGATCAGTATCCTCGGATTTTTTAAAATGGCTCTTGCAATTGCAATTCTCTGTTTTTCTCCCCCCGACAACTTCATCCCTCTCTCTCCAACCTGAGTTTGGTATCCGTTCGGAAATCCGACTATGAATTCGTGTGCGTTAGCTCCCTTGGCAGCTTCAACTATTTCCGCTTCAGTTGCGGTCAGATCTCCATATCTTATGTTTTCGAAAATGGTCGTGCTGAATAGGAATGTATCCTGGAGGACGATGCCGAATTGGGATAAGAGGCTTTCTCTTTTTATTCGCCTTATGTCTTGCCCGTCGATTAGTATCTCACCATCATAAGAGTCATAGAAACGAGCAAGCAAATTGAGAAGAGTGCTTTTCCCCGCACCGCTCTCTCCGACTAAGGCAACCATGTTACCGGCCTGCACATCGAGATTAACGTCCCGCAGCACCGAATGATTGGGTTCGTAAGCGAACGAGACGTTTCTGAATTCGACATCGCCACGAAGTTTCACACCTGGTATTTCAAAGTGCCCTTGTTCCGGTGAATCATTATTGTTCATCAACTCAAGAATTCTTTCGGCCGACGCGAGAGAGGTTTGAACGCTCATGTTTGTTCCCATAAGGTTTCTTATCGGTCCAAAAATATTCACCGTATACGCCGAGAATGCCATCAGCTGACCAAGAGTGAGTGTCCCTGTGATTACTTGGTAGCTGCCAAACCAAAGGATAAGGACACCGGCAAACGTTGTACACAACAGAACGGTTGTCGCACTCAGCGCTGTAAGTATGCCCAACTTTATGTTCAGGTTGCGGTTTTCGTCGATGCTTCTTTGAACTTTATCAGCCCGAAACTTCTGCAAGCCGAACGCTTTGATGAGCCGGATGCCCGCGAAACTTTCCTGAATGTCTCCACACACTCGTGATCGCTCTTCCTGAACTTTGCGAGAGACGTCTCTCACATATTTGTTGAACCAATTGACCCCGAATGCAAAAGCCGGCACAACAGAGATAGCTATCAGAGTTAACTTCCAGTTCATGATGGATACTATCGAAATTGTTCCCGCGGCGACGAGCAAATTTATTAGTGCACTTATGATTGTCTCGCCGACAAGTGTGCCCGCGGCTGTCGTGTCCGCAAGTATCCGGCCTGCAAGGTAACCGGTCCCCCTTTCGTCAAATATCGATACCGGAAGATCTTGAACGTTCTCGTATAATTTCCTTTGCATGCACCGGACTACATCTTCGCGGAAGGTAATCAGTAGTTTTCCCTTGACAAAATCGACGAAAGACCGCATGAAGTACAAACCGATAAATGCTAGCCCAAACTTTGCAAGAAGTATCGGATCCTTTCGCGGTATGATATTGTCGATGAGGATCAAGAGGACTAATGGAGCAGCCAGATCTGCAGATGCGCTGATCATTGTCAGCATGCCTGCAACTACATATTTTTTCAGGTGCGGCTTTGCAAAGGGGAACAGACCCTTTGCTACCGCAATAGTGTGCATATCTGCAAACCTCGCAATCTTTTGATCGAAAAGAGGGGGACGTTCTAGGGACCTCGTCCCCCATGGCTAAACGTATTCTTTGGTATATTCGCAATCGGCGTGCCTTATTAAAGTCTCATAGAATATCATGTTTTTGCGGAATCGAGGAGTGATTTGCAATCCTTCTGTGCACTGGGGTTGTGCAGCCGCGACAACTGATAGCGATGCGGATGCTTACTTGCACACAGATTGTTTGTGCATGTCCAATAAGATTTGGGCAATTGCGTTCCCATACAGGTGGGAATCTCCTTTCCCATTGTGGTTTCGTGTCTTTAAGAAATGCACGGAAACTCATTGTTAAGAATGGCATGGGGATTGTCCAATACATACTGTCATAGAAATCTTATTGGCTAAACGTAAACAAGGTCTAAATCCCATGCTGTTGACAATCGTCATCAGGGAAATCTTCGAAAGTATTTACAGCTATCGTTTCCTTTTCTTCCTGATTATCAGCGCCACTCTCATCCCGATCGGGCTTTATGTTAACGAGGTGAGCTACTCCAAGCGGCTGGGTGAGTATGACGAACAGAAACGATTGGAAAACAAAGCCTTGTCTTCTTCTCAGAAGTGGGATCTCATGTCCGGGACTGTTCCTCTAAAAGGTTTTCTAGAGCCATCACCACTCGCTGTCTTTGCTCAAGGACTAGAAGGCTCTCTACCACAATCCTATACGTTCAAGCCAGGCGGGTACGAGAAGGGAGCAGTTCCCTCGGGCAAAGGATCGATCCCATCCGAATTAGGAGAGTTGAATTTTGCCTTCATGGTTCAACTGGTCGTGAGCCTTATAGTTCTGATATTCGGTGCAGATGTCGTGTCAGGCGAAAAAGAATTGGGAACACTGCGAAGCGTGTTATCAAACAGCGTTCCGCGTGATACGGTCTTGTTCGGCAAGCTCATTGGGGGCTATGCGGCCATCTGGTTCCCCTTTGCTCTTGCACTTGTGGCAGGGATTCTGGTCTTAAGCTTCACCCCTTTTCCACTTTATGATAAAGAAATTCTGGTAAGGGTCTTGTTGATCTTCGCGGCCTCGTCAGGATTTATTCTTATTTACTTTTTAATTGGGATAATGATCTCTTCCTGTACAGCCAGAACCCGCACTTCTCTGATTGCGATTGTCGTAGTGTGGACATTTCTGCAATTGATTGTTCCTAAGGTCAGCAACATAGTGGTAGCACTCGCCTATCCCATTAAGACCGAGACGGTTGTATCTGTTGAGAAATCACTCGCCATGAACACCCTTGAAAATGAGAAGTCCAAGGTATTGGGAAAACAATATCAGGAGATTTTCGGAGTGGACACGGCTTCTGCTTCCGGCAATGAACCGTCGGCTAGAGAGCTTCAATGGAGATCATTCAAGGATGAAATTGTACAGACCTATGAAAAAAAAGAGACTGAAGATATTCGTTTCATCGATCAGGATTATGAACGAGAGAAAGCTATCCAGCAACGCATTGAAACAGGGATTTCATTGATTTCCCCGAGCGCCGCTTTTGACTATATAATGACGGACTTATGCAGCACTGGAATCTCTGACAAGGAGAAATACGTCGAAGCAGTTAAAACATATCAGAACACACTAGATCGGGAATTGTTTGATCTTGTTGAGCGTACGACCCTCACGTTCCCGAGCGGACGCACAGCTGCTTTCATGTCAATCGGGAATGTCCAGGATATGAAATCTCTGCCGAGTTTTTCTGTGCCGCGGGCCGGTCTCTCAGAAATTTTCAGAAACAACATGGGAAGTCTCACGTCCCTCACCCTCTGGCTGATTGTTCCGCTGGCCGTAGCCTACAAAAGGTTTTTGAAATATGATGTACGATAAGGAAAAAATAATTGATGAAGCGACCAAGGGGCAGATTGATTCCCGATTCGAGGAATTACGTGATCGATCCATGATTCAGGCAGTTGACCTGACCAAGCGATATGAAGATGGCCTCCTTGCTCTCGACCACTTGAACATAGATATCAAACCGGGGCAAATCTACTGCCTCCTTGGTGCCAACGGAGCGGGGAAAACAACAGTGATCAACCTCTTCTTCAATTTCATCGAGCCTACGAGCGGAAGCGCGAGGATAAACGGCTACGATTGTGCCAGAGAGCCTCTTAAAACGAAAAAGTATGCCGCCTACATCCCGGAAAATGTGATGCTGTATGGCAACTTCAGTGCCCGGCAGAATCTTGATTTTTTTGCGAGACTCACGGGAAGGGATGAATTGAAGAAGGAGGATTACCACATGGTGATGAGGCAGGTCGGGCTTCCAGAATCATCGTTTGAAAAGCGTGTCAAGACATTTTCCAAAGGGATGCGCCAGAAGCTAGGGATCGCGATAGCAATTCTAAAACAAGCGGCGGCATTAATCCTCGACGAACCAACATCGGGCCTCGATCCTAAAGCCGCAGCCGATTTCGTCGAGCAGCTGTTCAAATTGAGAAACGAAGGCAGGGCGATACTAATGTCAACGCATGACATTTTCAGGGCAAAGGAGATAGCTGACGTCGTAGGAATAATGAAAGAGGGCGTTCTTATCACTGAGAAAACGAAGGAAGATATAGATAGAGAAGATCTCGAAAAATCGTACCTCAGATATATGGGGGTCGATTGAAATACCGTTCAGTCCATAAGTCATCCTTTTCATGGTCGGGATCATGCGTCTTGATTCCGATGCCAGAATCTGGGTGCCACAGATTTGAGGATGAAGCCATTAACCCGAGACTTTCAAAGAAATGGAGAGTGGAGTCAGATGTATAGGGCCATCATTATTTTATTTCTTGTACTTCTGCGGTCAGGGTTGTCCCAGATGTTATACAATCCTAACGATGAGAGATTTAAATCTCTGTACCTGGAAAAAGTACAGAGTGATTACAGACTTCAGAAAGAGACCTACGACCGCCAGAGGATTCTTTTTGACAAGGGACTAATTTCCAAGCAGGAGTTTGAGCAATCGGAGGCGGCGTTTAAGACAGCACAGGTTACTTATCAACAGGCAGTCCTTTCTGTCGCGTTCGAACAGCCGCACATAACGATTGACAAAGCCGTCAAGCACCAGTCCCGGAATGGTAAAACTTGGGTAAAACTTACTCTCAGGAATACCACCGGTGGCATTGTGTCGGGCAATGACAGCACGTTTGAGGGTATGGATAATCTTCGCACCGACCGGATCGCTAACGTCTATGTTTCTCTGCTGAATGACGAACACGCTGTCGTCAGTCAGCCATATGAAGCGAAGATCCCTGTGATGAAGTATAACGAGCCGGTTACAGTCGACTTCGTGCTGCTGCAGGATCTGGACTATGTCACCGTAAAGGAAGTTCGAGGCGATAAGTCTGAGGAACGAAAGATACTTCTTCAAATGGATGAAAGTGCGAACCGCGTCCTCATCACTCTCGATCAGTTTTCTCAGGAGGTGGACCTTGGATCCGATGCAACATTTGGATTGACCCTCGCTTTGTTTTCCGATCGAAGCTATGCGTACAGACTTGGAGTAGTGAATCTGCCCAGGCAAATCAGCTGCGATTTCTTTGACACGCAGGCTGGAGGAGGGAGAAATGCCAGGGTCTCACAGGTAAAATTTTGCCAGGACGCAAGCACACGACAGGTCTCCCTTGCCGCATATTTACCCGATAGATATGACAGCACTTCATTTACAGTTGATAAGCCGATTGATTTCTTCGCGGTCGCAATCCCGGAGGGCCCGGGGGCAGAGGATTTTGATCAGACAAGAATGTATGCCGCGTCAGATCTCGATAAGCTCCATATAAGTTACGCTCGATTAGAAATTGTTCCGCGCGGGACCGGAAAAATCTCTGTCCGAACGACCAACTATTATCAGGAAATAAAACCCGGTGACAGAGTAAACATGACTTTGACGGTGCATAATGATGGCACGCGAACCCTTGACAACGTAAGAACCCGGACAGATCTCCCTGCCGAATGGATGGCGACGATCTCCCCAGATTTGATTGAATCCCTCTCGCCGGGAAAAGATCAGACTGTGTCAGTAACACTTATCCCACCTGCGAGGTTGGCGATAGGAGATTACGAAGCGACTATGAAGACCATTGGATTTGCAGGCAACAAGCAGATTGACGGGGAAAACAAAAGCATCCGGATTCATGTCAGCCCAAGCGGAAACGTTTTGGAAACCGCAATGCCTCTTATGTTGATCCTTGGGATTCTGGTAGGCGTTGTCACATTCGGAATACGAATGAGCAGAAGATGAGGAGTGATTTGGAATGGCGTTCGTCCCGATAGCATGTTTGACAATTGCAAACCTGTGGGCATGAGATGGAAATTTCGGAGGTCATGATGTCATATTTAACTAACAATCAGCATAACGCACTTGGTGATAACGGTATCCATGGAGCCTTTTTTGAAGACCACCCGTTGCCAATGTGGATACAGGATATTGATTCTCTCAGGATCATAGGAGTGAATCGGGCCGCAATGAACAAATATGGATATTCCCGTGAAGAATTCTTGGAAAAAACAATTGACGATATTCGGCTGTCAAAGGAAATGGAGCGCATTAACACAGACCTGCGGCCGGGTATTGTATATCCCAATATCCAACAGCATCGATTGAAAAGTGGTGAGATGATTGCGGTGGAAACCACTTCGCGTGTACTGGATTACGACGGACACAGCGCGGTGTTCACGATAATACACGATCTCGCCGATCAGAAACGTGTGGAGGACGATCTAAATGAAGAGGCGAACCGCGACCTTATCGAAGCTATGCCCATCGGTTACTATAGATGCACGCAGAATAGATTTGTAGAAGTAAATCCGGCGTTTGCAAGAATGTTGTGTTACAGCCGTGAAGAGTTGCTGGCCATTGATATCCCTGAAGGGCTTTATTTTAATCCCGCCAAGCTGGATTTGCAGGTGATGGATCGCGGCTTCCGCTCTAAACCGGAAATATGTCAACTCAGAAAAAAAGATGGGACCGAAATATACATCAACGACTTTTCCAGGTACGTCCAGGATCCGGAAGGTGAAATCATTTATCGCGAAGGGATGTGCCGACAAATCTCGGATCACGAAGCTAAGACACCTTTGGAGGTCAATGCAATCGTCGATCAATTACCGGTTGCCGTTGTCGTTCACACTGATTTGAAATTGGTTTACATGAATGCTGCGGCACTGAAATTGGCCGGCGCGCGTTCCTTTGGCCAGCTCCAGGGAAGATCGATGATGGAATTCGTCCATTCGGACTTCCAGTCAGTCATGATGGATCATATTAGCAACATATCGGTCGGCGAGCAAAAAGTCCAAATATCGGAGATCGGGTTCGTCCGGGTCGATGGTTCGATGACGCTGGTTCAAATAACGAGTAATCCCATAACATATTTCGGCAGGCCTTCGATTCAGTCGACCATTCAGGATATTGGTGAACGAAGGAAGATCGAGGAAACTCTGAGTCTTCAAAACACTGCCCTCAGCGCAATCGACAACGCAATCGTGATTACCGATCAGAGAGGAAAAGTAGAATGGGTAAATCCTGCTTTTGAAAAACTCACAGGTTACTCTCCATCTCAGGCTGGGGGCGCGGAGATAGGTAAGCTTGTAAAATCAGGGAAGCAGGATAAGGAATTCTACAAAGACATGTGGGACACCATCCTGTCCGGAAAGACATGGCGCGGACAGCTTGTCAATCGGCGCAACGATGGTACGATTTACGATGAGGGCATGACCATAACGCCAGTCTTAAACGATGAAGGAAAAATTACTCACTTTGTTGCGACAAAGGAAGACGTCAGCGAGAGAAAATATCTCGAAGATGAACTCACTCAGGCACAGAAGCTGGATATGGTTGGAAGGCTTGCCGGCGGTGTCGCCCATGACTACAACAACGTCCTGGGCGTGATCCTCGGCTATGGTGAGCTCATTAAGAGCAAGCTTCGCGATGAAGAGTCTATAAGACGTCAGCTCGATGCTATTATTGCGGCGGCGAAGAGGGGATCCGCTCTGACAAAGCAGCTCCTTTCCTTTGCGCGAAAGGATGTGATATCCCCTAAGATTATCAGCATCAACACGTCGATCGAGTCCATCAAAGAAATGTTGCAGCAGATCATCGGCGAGAATCGTGAGCTGGCTCTCCATTTAGAAAACAATCTATGGAACATAAGAATAGATCCCACTCAACTCGACCAGATACTCGTGAACCTTGCAACGAACGCTAGGGATGCAATCGCGGACGTGGGGACGATAACCATCGAAACGTCGAACATGTTTGTGGATGAAGCATTTGTTCGAGAACATCCCGAATTTTTGCCGGGCGAGTACGTGAGGGTCTCGTTCTCAGACACGGGGAAAGGGATCGATAGGGACACTTTGAAAAGGATATTCGAGCCGTTCTTTACGACGAAGTCCGAGGGGAAAGGGCTGGGGCTTGCAATGGTCCACACGATAGTCAAACAGAACAGCAGCCATGTCGAGGTACAAAGCGAGCCGGGCATCGGAACAAAATTCGATATTTATTTTCCCCGCTCCAATGGAGAACCGGAGAAGGCAAAAGAGCAATCTCCGAGCGAATCGCCGAGAGGGGACGCAACCGTTCTCGTCGTGGAGGACAGGCCCGATCTGTTGGAGCTTGCGAAGAGAGGCTTGGAGCAATACGGATACAAAGTATTGACCGCATTGAATCCCAGAGAAGCCTTGTCGGTGTGCAGAGAGTTTTCAGGAGACATTGATTTGCTCCTCGCCGATGTCGTCATGCCGGGCATGAACGGCGGCGAGCTGAGTCGCAGAATTAGAGACATGAAGCCGGGGATAAGGACGCTCTTCATGTCCGGATACAGCGCAGACGTGATAGCGCCGCAGGACGCGGCAGGAAAAAGGATAGCATTCATCCAGAAGCCATTCACTCCGCAGGCTCTTGCTAAAAAGCTCCAGGAAGTCCTCCGCACAATCTGAGTAAGAGGGCTTCCTGGTCCAGGGGGCGCGGAGGTTTGTTGGGAGGCTGTAGTATGAAATCGGAATCGAAGAGGCTGACATGAACAGAATTGAACTGCAGGAGCGATTTCCAGGAGAAAGGGAGCGAATCGAAAACTTGACGAAAGGAGGAGAATGCAAAAGAAAAAACAGGCGATAGTGATTGCACCACTACCGCCCAGAAAAATTGATAAACAAGCATGTTCTCAGAATCGCGCAGTCGTATTAAGAAAATACGACGCGACAATATTGTTTATCAACGCGCATTCTAAAAAGAATTACAGACAAATTCAACAACAAAGGATTGAAAGGAAACTGCAGTGAAAAGATTATTATATGTTTTGTGTATCGCTGCAATATTCTTCCCTCGGTTTTCCTTTTCACAAGAGAGAAGCATATCTGACTCCGCAAGAGCATTCGCTCAGAGCAGAATCAAGGCGATTAATCAAATGATCAAAGAGAAAGGGTACCAATGGACTCCAGGTATTACGTCGAATTCCTACTTGACCAAAGAAGAAATGGCAGGACGCTGCGGACTCCAAAGAGATACTTCTATGTTGCAGGAAATGCTGCAAGTAGAGGATAGTTTGTACCAGCAGTATAAAGCTGCCGGAATGAAGAGCGGCAAATTGTTCAATACTCTCAGTGTACCAAATTGGATAGGTATGATGGACTCCGTATGGAACCAGGAATGCGAGAATTGCTGGGCATACGCTGCAGCAGCCGTGACGGTCGGTTTGTTGCATAACTATTATGGATCAAACGTTGGAATTCATCTCGATCAAATGGATATAACGAATAATGCAAGTTGCGGAAATTGTGGTGGAACATCATGGTTGCCATGTGGCTTGTCTTACATTTACAGTTCCAAAGTAAGGAGTAAACAAGGTCTGAATCAATTTCCAAATTTTGATCATGGATACTACACGGTCTCGTCTTACTCTGTAAACTCGGTCTCCATTTCTGCTATAAAGTCTGCGCTCCAAACCAGTCCTGTCCTCGCGGGAATGGAAGTTTACGAAGACTTCGCTTATTATTACACGGGAGGTGTTTACCAACATACATTTGGGAATGATCTGGGTGGGCACGCTGTCGTAATAGTAAGCTACGATGACGCTAACTCGTGCTGGATTTGCAAAAATAGCTGGGGAGGGAACTGGGGCGAACGTGAGCCAGGTCAGATTGATAAAGCAGGTGTTAACGGATACTTTAGGATCGCATATGGTCAGTGCGGAATTGATGCGGAGGGAAACGTAACTGCTTCAGTAACATCAAGTGGCTGTCTCGCGAAGATGATTTCCAATTTCCAATCATTGCAGAATGCCGTCAATTTTTCTTTTGTAAGTAATGAGCTGGCTTATGTCCTTACTAGCCAAACGGTCAATGCCGGACAAACGCTGACCGTCCCTTCAGGTGCAAAGATAGTCTTTCAAGCTGGCACCTATCTCGCGGTCAACGGCACGCTCAACGCAAGTAGCGCCACATTTGATCAGAGTGGGTCTTCAAGCTGGATGGGCATAACCTACAACAGCGGTTCCAGCGGGTCGCTCAATAATTGCACCATTCAACATGCGGGTACAGGAGTGACTTGCAACGGTGGTCTGTCCTCGATAAGCAGTTGCACAATACGGTACAACGGGATAGGAATCAGATGCAATAACGTCATGCCTCCCATAACGAATTGCCATATTGATTACAACTCCGGCATGGGAATCTGGCTCAGCAACGTAGGTACGCCGAGTGCGCATATTGCAGGGAATAGTTTCTATAATTACTCCCAGCAGGGTCAGGCAATGGCTTTGTATTATTCATCCCCGCAGATTGATAATTCAGGACCCAATAATCTTACAAATTATATATTCTACAACAATATGGGAATCTTCTGCGTTGGCTCAGCCCCTCAGATTTCTAACAGTGAGATTGATAACTGTGTCAACGGCCTTTATGTGATTGCCAACAGTCACCCGACAATCGGCCCCTACGACAGGATGATTGGTAACCGCACCGCAATTTATGCTGATGGCTCCTACAACGTCTATTCTTACTATACCGACGTTTACCCTTGGAATCCCGGATACATGGCGGTTGTAGCTACGAATTCAGCGCAGGTAATTGCTCAAGCCGATTACTGGGGCCAGTATCCGCCAAATCCGTCAAACTTTTCGGCAACCAATGGGGCTTTGATTTTCTACCAACCGGGTAGCCCGTCCCCCTGGACGGGACCTCTGAGCAGTACCGCCCCAAGCGTAAATCCTGACCCGCGGTCTTCACAAAGCAGGTCGAGCAATCCGAAGACGACGGCTTCCACCTCCGATGGAGGCTATTCATTCGACCAGGAAGTACTCGATGCAGAAAAGATGATTGGGGATGGCAAATATGAAGATGCCATCAAGTTCTATACGACAAAGCTGAAGTCAACTGACAATGTTGCAATGAAGAGATATGTGTTAGGACAATTAGCCGAATGCTATAGGGGAGAAGGGAAAAAAGATTTTTCAGACTTCTTGAATACGGAAGTTCGGCCGCAGTTGTCTAAAGATGACGGACTATATGCTACGACATTAGAACTAGAGAATCTTTTCCTGATCCCGGGACACGACTACAAGAAAGCGATAGAAAATCTCACGACGCTGAAGACTCAGTTTGCGAGCGATGCTACAACGTCTAAGAACGCTCTCTTCGATTTAGGGTATATTCATAATTTCCTCCTCAACGACGCTGTGAAAGGAAAAGGCTACTTCGATGAGCTAAAGTCTAAATACCCAGACGATATGCTTACGTGGCAGGCCAGACTCTTCCTTGGTGAGGTTGACAGCATTCCTGCCTCATCGGGTGTAAAGTCTAAGGGAAGCGTTGCGGAAGGTGTTCTCGGAGACGTTGCCCTTATTGATAATTACCCGAATCCATTCAACCCGACGACGGTTATAAGCTATACCATTCCTAAGGATGGACAGGTTACGTTGAAAATCTTTGATGTCCTCGGCAGAGAAGTGAAAACGCTTGTGAACGAATTCCAGCAAGTCGGAAGATACTCGGTTACACTCGACGGTTCCGGGCTGGCGAGTGGTGTGTATTTCTACAGGCTAGTATCTGGTAATTATGTTTCGACAAAGAAGATGATGCTGATGAAGTAATTCGATTGGGAACCTTGTGAAGGGTCTAAACCTTCGCCGGGTCAGTCTTATTTGGGGTCTGAGTTCATTTCGGAACTCAGACCTCTTTTGTCCTACTTGTTTCCCGGTTAACGGAAGCTATTTCCTCCTATTATATCCCTTTTCTTCATAAGGCTGAAGTTTCTCAAGCCACATCTCTTCGAGGACGGTCAGATCTTCCGTGTAGTCATAGCCCGCCTCTTCCTTCGGCTTGAGATAATCCACAATTTCGAATGCAAAGTTCTTTTCACCCAATTCAGAGTAGTCCTTCTGCAGCTCCGAGTTCATGTGAGCACCATGGTCGAGCTGGAATTTATTGCTGTTAAGTTTCGCCTGCAGGTTCTTCGCGCTGCCGAGAAAGATCTTTCCGTTGATCAGATTTCTTATCTGATAAACACCCATCGGCTGCACGGTCTGTTTATATTGCTTCTTTAGTTCCTTCTTATCGGTCAATCGCATCTCCAGTTCTTCAGGCTACAATTTAATAATTGAAAATGAATTCTCTTTGCTTTAAGCGGCGACTTTAGATAATTTTTTATATAAAGCGAATCTTATATAATGATCTAAGTTTTGTTTCCCAAATTCGGAGATAGCAATGGTCCGTAAAAAGTTCATTTTCCTAATAACCGTTCTCCTCACGAGTGCATCATCCGCTCTTCCTTCCGGAGTCGGACGAGAGTCACAGTCTGTGGGATCATCCCAATCCTCTCCGCTGCAATGGTGGCGTGATGCGAGGTTCGGTATGTTCATCCACTGGGGAATTTATGCTGTGCCTGCAAAGGGAGAATGGTACATGACGACCGCACAGGTGCCGCGAGGAGAGTACGAGAAGTACGCGCTGCAATTTGATCCGACGAAGTTCGATGCAGATCGCTGGGCCGAGATCGCCCATGATGCAGGAATGAAGTATATCGTCATCACGTCGAAGCACCATGACGGCTTCTGTATGTTCAAAACCAAAACGAATCATTACAATGTCGTCGATGCGACACCATGGCACAAGGATCCGCTCAAGGCGCTCAGCGCCGCTTGCCGACGGCATGGGATCAAATTTGCCGTTTATTATTCGATCATGGACTGGCATACTCCGTTTCAAGGAGCGTACAAGCCGGACTCTCTGCATCCTGTTTACAACCCGACTCATTTCAAAGAGGGAGAAAAGGGAGCTTACATCAGTTACATGAAGACCGAGCTGAAAGAGCTTGTCACTCAATATCATCCTGCAATTTTGTGGTTCGACGGACAGTGGATGGATGGCTGGACCGACGAAGACGGCAGGGCGATTTATGATTACCTGCACAAGCTCGATCCCGACATAATCGTCAACAACCGAGTCAGAGGAGCAGGCGATTATGAGACTCCCGAGCAGCAGATTCCCGCGAACGGTTTGCCCGGTCATGATTGGGAAACTTGCATGACGATCAACAACAGCTGGGGATTCAATGCCGCGGATTCCAATTTCAAGTCCGCCGAAGAACTGATTCACAATCTCATAGACATTGCAAGTAAAGGCGGAAATTATCTTCTCAATGTCGGACCGACGGCGAAAGGAGTGATCCCGCAGCCTGAGGTGGACCGTCTCGACTCTATGGGACGCTGGCTGAAAGTCAACGGCGAATCTATCTACGGCACGACAGCCAGTCCTTTCACTGCTCAACTTCCGTGGGGACGCTGCACGCAGAAGCACGGTAAACTTTTCTTGAACGTCTTCGACTGGCCGGCCGACGGGAAACTTGTCGTTCACGGAGTTTATAATAAACCACGACAAGCCTTCCTTCTCGCCGACAAAGAGAGAAGTCTGTTGAATGTAGAGAAAAGCGGTGACTCGTTGTTGATAGAAGTTCCGCCGAAAGCTCCCGATGGAATCAGCAGCGTGGTGGTCCTTGATTTCAATCCGAAGGGTTCTGCTCGGATTGGAAAAGCAGAGATTTACAACCCGCCTTCGATCAAAGCGCAAACAAAAATATTTATCGACACTCTCGACGTGACCATTGATGCGAGCGGAGAAAAGACTGAAGTGCGTTACACATTAGACGGAAGCGGCCCGACAATGAAATCGCCGGTAGCGGTGAATCCGATCAGGATAACAGGGACGACCGTTATCAGTGCGAGGTGTTTTCGTGACAGTGAAGCAGTGAGCGAGACTGCGCAAGCGGCGTTTACGAAAGTGAAACCGGAAGACGCTGCAAGAGTTGACAGCGCGAAGAATGGAATTCATTACGAGTACTTTACAGGAGAATGGGATTCTCTTCCCGATTTTGGAAAACTGAAGGCATCGCATGATGGTACACTAGTGAATTTCCTGCTGCCGCCGCAGAGAGATCTTATCAATTACAGCGTCGTGTATGCGGGATACCTCAAAATCATGACAGACGGCATTTATGATTTTTGCACGGCATCGGATGATGGAAGCAAATTATTTATCGGAGACAGGCTGGTTGTGGATAATGATTATCAACACAGCGTAATTGAGAAGGAAGGAACCATTGCGCTGAAGGAGGGTTATCATCCGATCCGCGTGGAGTTTTTCCAGCGCGGCGGCGCAGACAGTCTCGGTGTTTTCTGGTCGGTTACTGGCGCCATGAAGCAGTCAATACCCGATTCGCAAATTTATACTGGCAAATAAATCGCGACATTGAGGTGTACAGCGCTATACAATGCTATGAAATAAAAATGGCGCCTTCTCCCTTGGCGCCATTTGGATTCTCGTCTCGGTGTTGATCTCCGAAGCCGATATCCGGTGCGAAAGTTTAACCGTCGCACATCAGTCAATTAAAAATTAACGTCGTTTGCCTCTTCTTGCGGTTCTCTTGGGCTTTGCAGCCTTTCTCTTTTTCGCTGAAGCCTTCTTAGGTTTCGGCTCTGGTGGAGGAGTCTGGGGCCCTTTTACCAAACCGATGACATTTCCTTCGGGATCGGCGATCTGCGCAAACGTGACCATCCCTGCATCAGTGAGCGGCACGACTACTCTTCCGCCGAGGCTGACAGCCTTGTCGATATGCGCCTGAACATCCTCGACCTGAACATAAAACGTTACACTTGCGCCTGGTCCCATTGCTTGGCCGATGCCGCCGTTGATTCCCATCTTCACTCCGGTATTCACCATTCCGTAATTCATGCTTGGGTCCATCTCAATTTTCCAGCCGAAGAGGCTGGAGAAAAATTCTCGAACGCGTGCAGCGTCTTTCGCGTTCACCTCAAAATGCGTAACGGGTGCTGCCATTTTTCCTCCTTTTGTTAATGTTTGGTTTATTTATCGTTAGCCACAACAACAACAACTCTCCATGAAAATGACAAATAATGCATTCCGAATTTAAGTCATGAAGATGTATAGGTCAAGTAGGTTGTGACGAAAAACGGATAAAATATTCGGCTCACGAGAAATTTCTTGGAAGTAATTCATCCGCGGCATGTCTCTTCCATTATTGCTTTGTCAGGTGGAGGATTCCCAAATAGTTGAAATTTATCGGAATTCTGCTTGATTTTGCCGGTTTTCACTTCCCGGGTAATGGCGCCTCAGGAACACTCTCAACTCCATTTGTGCCGACAGACGAAAGTCCGAAGATATACTCATCTTTTGACAGGGTCTTTAGATTGTACTCAACCGTCGAATCTATGGACGGGTGTACCATGATATCCCCCGACCAGAATGGCTCCCAGGTTTTGCGGTAATAGATTTTCCAGCCGGCAACACCTTTTTCCTGAGAGGCATTATCCCATTTCAGTCGGGTGCCGTACTCAAGTTTGTCAACTAACATCTCGGCACGCTGCGGCGACTGCGGTGAAATTGACAGGAGAGCAGCCACCAAGGAATTTGTTTTGCAAACGTTCGACAAATAAACGGTGTCGACAAACTTCGGCAGGTCACCGTATTGGACACGGACCAATTTTCCGTTGACGGTATCCGTCCCGACACGCACATCCTGATGCTGGTGGTTGTAGTCCTCGTTCGGCTCGGTAAACCGCACAGCAGCATATCCGTTCTTGTTGAACGACTCCTGATCGCCGCCGCGGAGAAATCGATCCTGTCTGTAGATCAGATCGACTTTAAACTTCGGAGTAAATTTCTTCGCTTCAGTCTGGATATATCTTGCCAGCTCCCGCGACGGGCTGTCATCCTCGTAACCGATCAACCCAGCTCCGATTTTCCTCTTTCCGATCGTAATCTCACCGTATGACTCCGAGAATACTCTCACCGTGTTTCTATCTATTGTACCGTTGCCGCCTTTTACAGCTCCGACGATATCGTTGTTTAAGTCGGCGATCACGTCCATGTTTTTCTTCTTCGCTTCATCGGCAAAATGTGCGCTGCCGTAGAGTCCCTGTTCTTCGCCGTCGAAGCAAATGAAAATAATATTCGCATCCGGCTTGAAATGCATCGATGTAAATACACGTGCCGCTTCGATGACCAAAGATGATCCGCTACCGTCATCATCTGCGCCGGGTGCATCAGAGGTATCGTCCATTCCGTCGGTGCACCTTGAGTCATAGTGTCCAGAGATGACAACGTATCTTCCGTTGATTCCTTCCTTGCCCTGCAGGATTCCGTAGACATTGACGAGCGTTGTCGGTCTTGATATCCGCGGAACGCTGTCGAGTTCGAATCGATCCTCATAAACTTTGAAGTCCGCATCGTGTTGGGCGAACGATTCAAACTTTGACTTTATCCATCTTCTCGCGACTCCTATTCCTCTTGTCAGGCTTACCGTGTCGGACATCGTATGTCTCGTACCGAAGTCGGCGAGAGTGTTGTCGTATGATTTGAGGGAGTCAGGAGAAATTGTCTTGATAATTTTCTCCGCAATTTCAATTGGCCGGGTGTCACGGTTATGAGAAACCGTCTGACCAAATATGATGGCACAGGTGGAAAAGAAGCAGATATTGATTAGGTAAATGGGTTTCATTTTTGATCTCCTCCGCAGAAAAATATGAAGTAACCTGTCGAAAAACAACGAAAGCCACGATGCCGGCCGAACAAAGCCATTTTGCGGCAATAAATTATTGCATTTAAAATCTATCGTCCATAGATTGCAACCTATGGCAGAACGCGATTGCCGGCATCAGATGAAATAAATCCCCGCAACTTAAGGAAGATTAGATGAATCTTTTCCGCACCAAGCAGCTCAACGATATTCTCTCGGAAAGCGAGAAAGCAGAATATACGCTTAAGAAAAGTCTGACTGCAATTGACCTCACCGCGCTTGGCATCGGCGCGATAATCGGCGCAGGAATATTTGCAGTGCTCGGATCGGCCACTTCCGGCGGAGAGGGCATTCCACCCGCGGGGCCGGGCGTTTCAGTGTCCATCATATTGACTGCGGTAGCTTGCGGATTCTGTGCATTGTGTTATGCCGAGTTTGCCAGCCTCGTTCCGATTGCCGGATCCGCATACACATACAGCTATGCCACTCTCGGCGAACTCGTAGCATGGATCATTGGGTGGGACCTGATTCTCGAGTACGCAGTTGGAAATATCGCCGTCGCAATTTCATGGGCCGCATATTTCCGCCAGTTGATGCTCGGCTTCGGAGTCGAAATCCCGGCGTGGATGGCGACGGATTATCGTTCAACAATGTTCGCGGCAAAGTCCGTTGCGGAGTCAGGAGTATCTTCGCTCGGGCCCGAAACGTCGATTGCCTACCAGGCACATTTAAGTCACCCGGTTATTTTCGGAATTCCCGTAATCTGCAACGTGCTTGCGATTGTTATTACGGCCGCCATAACCTGGCTCCTCGTAATAGGCGTGAAAGAATCCGCCCGGTTCAATAATGTGATCGTCGTCCTGAAAGTTTGTACCATCTTGTTCTTCATCGCTGTCGGTGCAACTTATGTTAAACCCGCGAACTGGCATCCGTTTTTCCCGGGCGGGGTAAGCGGAGTCTGGACGGGAGCTTCGCTGATATTTTTCGCTTATATAGGATTCGATGCGATTTCCACCGCGGCGGAAGAATGTAAAGATCCGGCTCGAGACATGCCGCGGGGAATCATCTGGTCGCTTTCGATTTGCACTGTCCTTTATGTCGCATCGGCCATGGTTCTCACCGGAATGATTCCGTTCACAAAGCTGGTCGGCGTTGCCGATCCGCTTTCCGCCGCACTCCACTACGCTCAAGAGGATTGGGCAGCAGGACTTCTCGCGTTCGGTGCCGTAATTGCAATGACGGCAGTTCTCCTCGTGTTCCAGCTTGGACAGCCGAGGATACTTATGGCCATGTCGAGGGACGGACTGCTCGGACCGTGGTTCAGCAAGATTCATCCGAAATTCCGGACGCCGCACGTCACCACGATTCTCACCGGAGTCTTTGTTGCATTCTTTGCCGCTATTGCCAATATAGATGAAATCGTGCAGCTGACTAACATCGGAACTCTGTTCGCGTTCGTTCTCGTCTGCATCGGGATCGTAATTCTCCGCGCACGCGAGCCGGACCGTCCGAGAAAATTCCGCGTCCCGCTGGTGCCGCTGGTGCCGATTCTTGGAGTCGTGAGCTGCGGCATCCTGATGGCCGGACTTCCGGCCTTGACATGGATCAGGTTCGTTCTCTGGCTTGCAATCGGATTATCGATATATTTTTTCTACGGGAGAAAGCACAGCAAATTGGTGAAAAGCCAACAATGAATAGCGAATAGTTGACATGTGGGAGCGACATTTGAGGTAATCTATGAAAAATAATCTCTTCGTGTTCATAGTTTTAACAGCAATGCTTGCAGTGAACGGTGTCTGCAATGCTCAAACGAGAACGGCGAAATACACGATTGTCATTCATGGCGGCGCCGGAACTATCAGCGAGTCGATGCCCGATTCCGTAAAGCAAGAATATTACGCCTCACTCAAAAAAGTTCTTCAAATCGGTAGAGATGTCCTGGCAAACGGCGGAACGAGCCTCGACGCCGTAGAGAAGGTGCTGAGATATTTTGAAGAGGATCCGAAATTCAACGCAGGAATCGGTGCGGTCTACACTTCCGCCGGCACGCATGAACTCGACGCCTCCATAATGGACGGAAGAGATTTGTCATGCGGTGCAGTTGCCGGCGTCGAGCACATTGCCCATCCGATTTCGCTCGCAAGGCTTGTAATGGAGAAATCCCCGCATGTTCTTCTTGCTTACGGCGGTGCGGAGGAGTTTGCAAAGAAAATGGGAATGGAGCTCGTTCCGAACAGCTACTTCGATACTCCGCTTCGCAAGCAGCAGTTGGACGAATACATGAAAAAGGTCAAGGAGGGAAATCACGGCACGTGCGGCTGCGTCGCTCTCGATGAATATGGAAACCTCGCTGCCGGAACTTCAACCGGCGGCATGACCGGGAAGCTGCCCGGAAGGATCGGTGATTCGCCTTTGATCGGCGACGGAACTTACGCAGACAACAGAACATGCGCAGTCTCAGGAACAGGCTGGGGAGAGAAATTCATCAAACATGCGGTGGCGTTCAACATCTCCGCTTTGATGGCGTATAAAAATATGTCTTTGAAAGAGGCGGTTGACACGGTTATCTACAAGATCCTCCAGCCCGACGACGGCGGGGTAATAGCGGTTGACAAGGACGGCAACTACGCAATGGAGTTCAACACAAGCGGAATGTTTCGGGGCGTAGCAACTTCAAGTGGGACGCTTGAAGTGAAGATCTGGAAATAGAGAATTAAGGTGTGAAATGAAACGGGGGAGGTCTGTTTATTTTCTGCTGCTCATAATAATCAGTTCTTCAACAATGCAGTCTTCTTTTGGAAACGTTCATCAACAAGTGCGCAGAGAGTCAACCCGGTCTGACAACATGGAAACGCGATGTATAAACCGCATGAACGAATTTCTAAGGTGGTACGTCCCTTTCTCCATTTCAGATGACAGTGTCCGTCATGTTCTCAAATCTGCGAAATCGCACGGTCAGAAGTTTTATTGCATCGATACGCTTGGAGCGAAGGCAGAGGTTGATCGCTACTACAGGTCTGGTTTTTTCACGGAGTTATGGAAAGAGAATACCATAAGGAATCTGCTCGCCGCAGACAAAATATTGTTCCAATATAAATATGAAGATCTCCATTCTGTCGATCTGAACATGGAAGTTGTCGGCCTGATTGGGGATGCGGCGTTGTCTTTTGTAGACCATGAAAAGAGTTTTGCACCGGGCTTTAAATGGGAAGTAAAGAACTTTAAAGTATTCGCGGAAAACGTCTTTTCAATTAATTTGTTCCTGGATTCCGGCTGGGGGCCCGTGCACGAATGGGCAATTCAGCTTGTGCTCGAACATGGTCAGCTGAAGATCAACGACGTGTCATATCCTATTCTTGTGGACTGAACAGACCTCAACTTCTCGTTTCGAGGAGCGATTCTTGGCAGTGTCTCAATTTGAACATCTAAATAAGTGAGACCTTGTGATGACAGCTAGGATGAAACTGAGACACTATCTGATTTCTTTCTTCTGCGCGAAGTTGTCCTCGGATAGTTTTGATTTGGTCATTTACTGCAGAAAATCTTCTGCGCACTCCGGAAAACATCCCGCGCACTGAGAAAAGTTGCCCGCTGGTTGCGCCGAACGGCCCGCTCGTTCGGAAAAGTTGTCCGCTGGTTGTGCCGGGTAGTCCGCCGATTGTGCAGAGAAGCCCGCTGACTGTGCAGACCCACCCGCTCGTTGTGCAGAAGTGTCCATTTGACCGGAAAACCCATTTGCTTGCCAGGAAGCGCACTTTTCCTCTTGACAAAAAGTCTTTATTGGTTAAATTGAAATGTTCACTTGGAATGGAATGCGGCCCGCTTGCCGCGCAGACGTATGTTCAGGTGGTTTGAGATCGAATATTCAGGCATGAGAACCGATATCTGAGACTTCTCCCGATCCAGCGGGAAAAGTTCTACTGTCAGGGACAAACTGATCTTCCTCTGTCCTTAATGTGATGCTACTCTTTAGAAATGATGATGTGTACCTTCTTCGGCCTCTTGCCGAAGGGGAGAAATAAATTAACAGCATCGAAAACTAAAAGAGAAGAAGGGCCATGGCAAGTACCGTAGGCGAAATCGCTGAAGATGCGGAAACTCTTCAGCTGACAATGCAAACTCATATGGCGGACATGATTGCGAAGGGATTCAAGCAAATCCGCTTTCAAAATTTCGGCGACAAGATCAAAGCCGTTGTCGCGAAAAGTTCGACTCAGAAGGCGGCCCACGAAACGCTATCCCTGAACACGGTAAGTCAGAACGCCGCGATCCAGGAGGGGTTGAACATGGAAACCAAGATCCAGAATGCGGGGAAGTCGGCATTCGGGAAGGACAAGACGAAGCAGAAGGAGTTCAGGATCGGGGCGCCAAAATCAAAAAGCGTAAGCAAGCTCGCCCAGAACCTCGACTACTTGGCCGGGGTCTGCACGAAGTACCACGACGAGCTGATCGAGAACGGTCTGACGGAAGACGATTTCACGGCTCTTTCGACAACCTATGCCAATCTTGTAACTGCGGACGCAGTGCAGGAGCATTCGAAGAAGCTGCGGAACGTTGCGACCGAAACGAGGGACGACGCGGTTGCGGACCTTCAGGAGGAAGTGTTCAAGATCAGGAGCTTTGCCAAGTCGGCATTTGCCGGTAACAAAGCGCTCCTTGAAGAGTTCAAGCCGATCAAGAAGGGTGGAAGGAAGAGTGCCACTCCTCCGCCTCAACCTCCGGCACCGGAGCCGACACAGCAAAAGTAAAGGCGATTCATGAATCGCCTTTACTAGTAGGCAATATGTGGCAGGCGGAAGCCGAGAGGCTTCCGCCGAGATTTCTGAATTCTTGGCAGCTATTCGGGGACATGAAGGACTTCTATACTGATCCGTAATAGCTTTAATCATCGCAATGAAAAGTGAGAGGATACCTTATGGACATTACCATTACAGTAACTGACGCAGAATTAACAGCTGCGGACAAGACCATCATCAAAGAGTGCCTTGGATTAGCGAGTGATGCTACTTTGAATGCCGCCTTGAAGAAGCTTAGCAAAGCGGCATTTATGGAGTATGTAAAAATGTTTAAAGAAAGGGGCCTTCCGACTCGAGCAAATGAGGTGCAACAGGAGCGACTTTTCTTTTTACTCAACCACTATTTCATAGACAGGCTGCCTGGAGAAAATGAAATTTCTTCAATCTTTCAGGTGACACCTTCACAAAGTAAGACATTGTTGAGAAATACGAAATCTAGATTCAGAACAAAGATCGAAAAGTCTATTGACAACACTTTGCTTCAAACATTAAAATCAGCAACCCAGCGAGAAGACGAGGGGCCATATGAATTTGTCTGCACCTCACAATCGACGATAGAAGAATTGAATTCAATCGTTGGCCAAAAAGGACCAACACTGGAGCCAATCAAAAAAATCAAAGACCTTGCAAACAAATACATATGTGCTGTTGATACTTACAATTTACTCATGAAGGAACTGTCATGAACATGAGTGATTTGTTTTCGGCGATAGGAGTTTTGCTTATCTTCTTGACAATGCTCCTCAGCGCAATCGAGAAAGACATCGGCAGGATAATCGAGTTGCGAAAACCGGAACCTGCACAGGAAGTAAAACGAAAGCAATTTACAAGGGAACTGTTGAAGCTACTTCTTCTGAAGACTCTCCCGGTGACAGCAATATTCATCGTGACTTTTTATTCGTTGTTGCCAATAACAATCGAGATTGTGACGACAAGTAGATTCTCGCTTTGGCATTTTGACGAACTGAAAACAATCTTTGTATTTGTCGAACTTGGGATATTCGGCTTGACGATATATGCCATAATAGAATCTGTTCAACTGGTCAAGAAATTGATAGAGAAATGAATTCTTCTCATTTGAATGGGAAGAATAGTTAGTGATGGTTGTTCGTTTTGCCTTTGTAAAGGGAAACATTCCGGGTTCTTGTTTGCACTTGATGGACGGGAGAAATAAATTTTATACACAAGTATGCTCCGCGCAAAGAAGATCCGACTCCTATTTAGGCTGCTAAGAAATTAAAGAGGCAAAATCATGCAAAATCAAGCCTTCGCTTATGCCCTTGTTCAATCGCTCTACGATCAAGGAAAAGATTATATTGATGCCTTCTCGCCATTCTCGGTGGTATCACTGTCCAACCTGAATGGATCATCCACTGAATTGGAAATCCAGCAAAGATTATTATTCGATTTTGGTCTAGATGTTCCCCTATACTCGTTGAGAACAATCCTGACCCGGGCCGGGAGGAACGGTTACGTCGAAAAGATAAAAGGGGAATACAAACTAAAAGAACCAGGAAACCAACTTGCGGTCAGCATAAGTAATGAAATAAACGAGGCAAAGGTCTCCACTGGTTCCCTTTTCGATTTTCTATCGACGTACATGCAATCCAAAGGAATCAAAGTGTCCCCCAAGGGGATTGGGGAGATGCTCTTGGATCTTATCAAAAGTGACCTATTGATGTTTGAAGCTTACTTTGCGAATGGCGGAAATGAGGCACGGTCTGTCATAAAGAACAATGAACAACAATCTGCACGCAGAACTCATGATCAGATCCTCATTGAGGCACTGAGCCATGTTTCAACAAGTGAACCAGATCATAATAAGGTTCTCGAATCTATTGTACGGGGGGCGGTAATATCTTTATCCCTCAAGAGTAATGAGGATGTATCCACCGTGATGCGACGATTCAAGCCTACTGTGCTCTTTCTGGATTCTAATTTTGTGTTTCGGATGCTTGAACTTACACATGCTGATTTGTGTCAACCTGTGAAGGAGTTAGTTGGCCTCCTAAAATCCAGAAAGGAGTTCTCATTAAAGGTTTTTGATTTTACAATCGAGCAAATGACCCTTGTCCTTGCCGCATACCCGGGGCATCAACATCTGTATATAAAAGACGTTGCAGTGAATTCTATCTATTCTTCATTAAGAATGAGAGGATGGAAGACGTCAACCGTCTTAGAATACATAAGAAATCTTGAAGAATTGCTCCTTTCCTACGGCGTCGGAGTAGAGACGACGGGAATAAGACTTCATTCATTTTCTCCAGCAGACTTTTCCTGGCAGGAGGGACTGCGCACTTTCAAAAGCCCGAAGATCCCCAGTGACAATTCTATTAATCATGACTTGGCGGCGATTGAGAGAGTGGCAAGACTCCGTCGACATCCTAAGAAGAGAATAGAGGATTCCGCCTTTTTCTTTCTCAGTTGTGACCATAGATTGGCACAATTCAATCTTCAGTATTGCCAACACCATGCAATGAAAACAATTGCGGAAGTTATCCCTGATAGCGTTCTGACCAATGTACTTTGGTTAAAGGACCCGAAAGAGATAAAGAGATTAGATATTCATCAGGTCATTGGGATGTTCAAGCGCAATAGTCTAATCGATAATGACGTATGGGTTAGATTTTTTGATTTGCTTCATGAACTTAAGGACTCGGGCAAGGTCGATGATGACTTAGCATTTGCGCTGCTATATGATAGTCACTTGCGTGAATATTTGTTTGGATTGGGTGATCCTGCAAAAGAAGCGGTAGTTACGTACGCAGATCTTGAGCCCATGATTGAAAATGCCAAACGGCGGAGGCGAGAGGCTGCGATCCAGCACGAGGCAACTGAGAAGGCCAAGAAACTTGCAGAAGAGAGGGCGAAACATCTTACGGGGAAGGTGGAATTTCTAGAGCCACAGAGTATGGAGTTAATCGAAAAAAACAAGCAACTTATCGAGAACCTGTTGAGCATAAAGGATACTGTAAGAAGAGAATGCGCTGCGAAAGCACGAGCAATATCAATTGAGATCGCAGTGTTGTTTTGGGAGGTTGTGGTGGGTGTTTTTCTTGTGTTAGAATCAAAATATGGGATTCAAAATCTGCCGTCATGGATTATTTCTGTCGGCCTTTTTGCGCTCAACGTAGTGTTCGATCGGAAATGCTTTAAGACTGTTAGAAATTGGTTGCAGGAGAAATTCTATCGAAGTTCAATCAAAAAGTACAAGCTTGAGAATATCTCTGATCAGTTTATGCTGGATTCGAACAACTCTGTTTAGTGTAGGCATTCTTCGTAGCTCTGGTTTCTGCACATTGTATCACTTATTGCAAAATCACCCCCCAATAATTGTTCTCTTGTAGAGAGCTTGGAATTTCCCCCTCTCTATACATGTATATTTCCGATTCATTTTTTATATTGGATAAATGAATTACGAGGTAAGGGGAGCATCCCTCCCGCATACGAAATCTACGACAATCAACGGCTCGTTTGAAGTACCCGGCGATAAGTCGATTTCCCACAGAGCCTTAATCTTTTCGTCGCTCGCGAACGGAGTGTCGGAAATCGATGGGATATCGACAGGCGGCGATGTGCGAAGTACGATGAGCTGCCTGAAACAGCTGGGCGTGAAGATCGAACAGACGAACGGTACGGTAAAGGTCCATGGGAAAGGAAAATTTTCCTTCTCGCCTTCGCGTGAAGTTCTCGATGCGGGCAACAGCGGTACGACGATGAGACTCCTCACAGGCGTCCTTGCAGGACAAAAGTTTGAAAGCACTATAAACGGCGATGAGACTCTGCGCAAAAGACCGATGCAGAGAATAATCGATCCGCTCGCTCAAATGGGAGCAAACATCGTCCCGTCATATAACTCGACGGCGCCGCTGAAAATTTTCCCGTCCGACAAACTGCACGGAATCAGGTACGAGCTTCCGCTTCCGAGCGCGCAGGTAAAATCGTCTGTTCTTCTTGCCGGAATGTTTGCTGAAGGAGAAACGACCATCGTCGAGCCGGTCGAGTCGCGCGATCATACCGAGCGGATGTTGAAATTAAATAAAGTTAAGACCCCTTCCGGCTTCGAGACGAAAATTTCTTGCGATTATAATGTGGAGCCGGCAAAGTATGACGTCGCCGGCGATATTTCTTCCGCAGCTTTTTTCTTGGCCGCCGCTGCGATTCTCCCGAATTCATCCGTAACTGCTCTAGGTATCACGTTGAATCCGACGAGGATCGGTTTCCTCGACGTGCTCGAGAAAATGGGAGCGCAGGTCAAGGTTGAGAAAGCCCGCGAGGCGGCGGGTGAGCCGATCGGAGATGTCACGGTCTCATATTCCGAGCTGAACTGCATTGAAATCAAAGGCGGGTTGATCCCGAGGCTGATAGACGAGCTGCCGATTATCGGCGTGATGGCTGCATTTGCACAAGGAGAGACCGTCGTCCGCGATGCGCATGATCTCCGCAGAAAGGAGTCCGACCGGATCGTGGCAGTTGTCGACAACCTTGAAGCGATGGGTGCGGAGGTCGAAGAGCTCGATGACGGCTTTATCGTCCATGGTACAGGGAAATTGAATGGAGCGGAAATAAATTCATATAAGGACCATCGAATCGCCATGGCGTTCGCGATAGCCGGGCTCGCGGCGCACGGCATGACAACGATCGAGAATGCGGAATGGGCGCAGATTTCCTATCCGGAATTTTTTGAAACTCTTGAAAGACTTGTCGTGAGGAATTGAAGATGGCACGGGTTAAACTCGACAAGATTTCGAAAGTTTATGACGGCGGAGTCGTCGCTGTGGAAGACGTCAGCCTCGATGTCGCCGACAAGGAATTTGTGGTTCTCGTCGGACCTTCGGGATGCGGGAAGACGACCACGCTTCGCATGATTGCAGGACTCGAAGAAATTTCGAGCGGCGAGCTCTACATCGAAGATCGGCTGGTCAACGACGTCGCTCCGAAGGATCGGGACATCGCGATGGTGTTTCAGAATTATGCGCTCTATCCGCACATGACGGTGTTTGAGAACATGGCGTTCGGATTAAAGCTGAGAAAATACTCGAAGCAGGAAATAGATTCACGCGTGAGGGAAGCGGCGGAAATTTTGGGAATAACGGAGTACCTTGACAGAAAACCCAAGGCACTGTCGGGTGGTCAGAGGCAGCGCGTCGCGCTCGGACGGGCAATCGTCCGGAAGCCGAAAGTGTTTTTGTTCGACGAGCCTCTTTCGAACCTCGACGCCAAGATGCGCGTCCAGATGCGGGCAGAGATTTCTAAACTCCATCAAAAACTCGGCGCGACGATGATTTATGTGACGCACGACCAGGTCGAAGGGATGACGATGGGCGACAGAATCGTCGTTATGAAGAGTGGAGCGGTGCAGCAGATCGATACGCCTTTGAACCTTTATAATAATCCGGTAAATAAATTTGTCGCCGGATTTATCGGAAGCCCCGCAATGAATTTTTTTGAAGGACATATCAGAAGGAACGGCAAATTATTTTTCAACGAAGTGAACGACGGCATCAAGCTGGAAATCCCCGAGTCCGTCGAATCGAAACTCTCTCCTTACGCGGGAAAGAATTTGTATCTCGGGATCCGCCCCGAACACATTTCAATTTATGAGTATCATCATGGTGAGCTCGATGCGGCCTCATCGCTGCGGGTCGATATTTCCGAGCCGATGGGAAATGAGGTCTATCTGTATTTCAATTCTCCTACGACGCAGATCGTCGCGCGCCTTTCTACGCCGGTCGATCCCAAGCCCGGCTCAGAGCTGAAAATGTATTTCGACACGACGAAGGCCCAGTTTTTCAACAAGGAAAATGAAAACTCGATTTTATTGAATTAATATGGAAATACCACTAACCGGACTACCGGATCAATCGAAACTCTACACGGACTATCTTGAAAATTTCGATAGCCTCAGGAAATACTACAATATAGATTTCTCCAACGAAGATGAGCTGCGGAATTATTTTGCCCGTGCCCTCGAAAGTTTTTCTCCGAAACGCGAGAGGCTGATCGGAATACTCCGCGGCCAGAATTCGCGGTTGAATAATTCTCCAGGTCATGAAGCTTTGCTGGATGTTCTCAGCAAAGACAATGCCCTCGCTGTGGTGACCGGCCAGCAAGTCGGCTTGTTCTGCGGACCGCTTTACACTCTCTTCAAGACGATAAGCGCGATAAAGCTCGCTGACGAGTTGAAACAAAGATTTTCCGAATTTGAATTCGTCCCCGTGTTCTGGCTTGAAGGAGACGACCACGACTTCGAGGAATCGAACCACATACATCTGTTGAACGGTGCATCGGACGTCGTTCGGGTTGAAGCTATTATCACGAACGGTGAAGGGGAAAATCTCCATCCGCTGAGCGAAATAAGATTCGATGCGTCAATCGAACAGGTTTTTCAGCAGGTCGACGCTCTGCTCCCTGCGTCGGAATTCAAGCCTGCCATGATGAAAATGATAGAGTCGTTTTACAGAGAAGGCGAGACTTACTCCACAGCATTTGCAAAGACCATGACGAAGCTGTTGGCAAAGCATCCGCTCCTGCTGGTGGATTCATATGATCCCGAGATAAAAAAAGTCCTCAAGCCGGTCTTCGAGAAGGAATTCCAATCGTCCCCGCGTACGAGCGAAGAGGTCATCAAGCAAAGCGCGGAGCTTGAAGAGATTTACCACGTTCAGGTGAAGCCGAGAGTGATAAATATTTTCTACATCGAAGACGGTATCCGCCGGGGTCTTGAACCCATTGGAAACGGTATTTCTCTTCGTGGCACAAAGAGGAAGTTGATGCAGGAGCAAATCAGAACGATACTTGAAACGAAGCCGGAATCATTCAGTCCGAACGTGGTGCTTCGGCCTATTTGCCAGGACTATCTTCTTCCGACGGCTGCTTACGTCGCCGGTCCGGGAGAGATTGCCTACTTTGCGCAACTGAAAGGTGTGTACCAGCATTTCGGAATAGAGATGCCGCCGCTCTTTCCGAGAGCCGCCGCCACGATCCTTGAACACAGAATTGAAAAAGTCATGGAGAAATATCGTCTGGAATTCTCCGATGCGTTTTCCGATTTTGAGCAGGTAATGAAGAAGGCGTTGGCGGCCGCGAATCCCGAAAATATCCCGGGTGAGTTTCAAAAGGCCGCCGGGGAAATAAAGAAATCAGTCGAGAGTCTTGAGCCTCTGATCTCCCGCGTCGATCCGACTCTGAAGGGAACAATGGACTCCACGGTCTCGAGAATAGTGTATCTCCTCCAGCATTTCGAAGAGAAGACGACGACAGCTTATCGGCGCAAGAACGAACAGGTTCTGCAGCAGACTAAAAAATTTCAGCACTCGATTTTTCCAAATCGCGAATTGCAGGAGCGCGTATTAAACTTCACTTACTTTTATAATAAATATGGAGAAGAATTCATCGAGATCCTTTTCCGCGAGCTGCCTTCTTACGCAAAACTCCACAAGGTGGTAATCATTTGATATGATACGCGAGGCAATTTCAAAACTTGTCGCGGGCGAGAATCTCTCGCGGGATGAAGCATACAGGACCATGCTGGAGATAATGAGCGGAGAAACTACCGAGTCGCAGATCGCCGGATTTCTCATTGCGTTGAGAATCAAAGGCGAGACCGTGGATGAAATAGTCGGCAGTGCGCTCGCGATGCGCGAGAAGGCGGACAAGCTTCATATCGAGAAAGAGGTGGTTCTCGATACTTGCGGAACGGGCGGCGACAGCGCGGGCACATTTAACATTTCTACCGCTGCTGCATTGGTTGCATCTGCGGCCGGCGCGACGGTCGCAAAGCATGGAAATCGAGCAGTGTCGAGCAAATCGGGAAGCGCAGACGTCTTGAAGGCTCTTGGATTAAATCTGGACGGACTCGATTTGCAGAAGACGGAGAAGGCACTGCGAGAGATCGGGCTGGCTTTTCTTTTCGCGCCGGTCCATCATAAGTCGATGAGGTTTGCGGGGCCGGTCAGGCGCGACCTCGGCGTGCGGACAATTTTTAATCTGCTCGGCCCGTTGACGAACCCGGCAGGAGCGAATCGTCAATTGCTGGGGGTTTACAGCAAGAATCTCCTGCGAAGAATAGCGGAAGTTCTTAGAGACCTCGGGAGTGAGGCGGCGCTCGTCGTTCACGGTGAGCCGACGATGGATGAGATTTCGCTCTGCGGAAAAACTTTTATTGCGGAACTAAAGAACGGAAAGATAGACGAGTACGAAATTGCGCCTGAAGATTTCGGCTTCAAGCGCGCTGCGCTAAACGATCTCGTCGTCCATAATCAGGAAGAGTCTGTCGATGCTTTTATGAAGGCAATAAAAGGGATGGATTCGCCGTTCTTTGATGCTATGCTTCTTAACGCGGGTGCGGCAATTTATGTGGCGGGCATCGAGCAGAATATTGAGGCTGGAATAGCCAGGGCGCGTGACGTTGTCGTAAATGGACAGGCGGAGAACAAGCTCCGCTGTCTTATTGAGATAACCGGGTCTGCCGGTCCGACAAACACTCCGCAAGCATGATCGAGAGTTTCATTCTGGCCGTGGTGCTTTTTGCTTCCGCATCACTTTGCTGGGGTTTCGTATGCTCCGTTGACGCGGTCAAGTTTGGGAAACGTCTCCTTATTACCTCGATCTTTATTTCAGCAATCCTTTCTATATTTGCCGCCATATTTTTCGTGAAGGGATTTGCGGAATTGGAAGAGGATATCGGTATTCTCGGCGCATCAATAGTCTTTGCCCTTTCTTTTATTCTGAGCCTGTCGGTCGGTGCCGTGTTGAGCGTCTATTCGAAGTCAGCGAAGATGTTCGTGTATGTCGAGAAAATGCTTAGAGGGTCCGGCGAGAAAGACGGGCGTGAGGAAATTATCGACGAGATTCTGGATCGCAGCTCCGAAACCGGACAGATAGATGTCCTTGAACGTGAGCTGATCGAGAGCGTGCTGAAGTTCACCGACAAAACAGTCCGTGAAGCGATGGTTCCACGCGGCGATATAGTGGCGATTGATATTGATGAAGATCGCAGGCATTTCCTGCATAAGGTTATCGAGGAAGGATATTCGCGTCTTCCGGTCTTTCGCGGCTCGATAGATAATATCGTCGGAATAATTTATGCAAAGGATTTGCTGACGATGGTGGAAAGCGATGCTGTGATAGTTCTCCACGACCTTCTCCGGCCTCCGTACTATGTGCCGGCTACGAAAAAAATAAGTCAGCTCCTCCGTGAAATGCAGAGGGACAAGATACATCTCGCGGTTGTGGTCGACGAGTTCGGCGGAACAGAAGGCATTGTGACTCTTGAAGACGTTCTCGAGGAAATCGTCGGTGAGATACAGGACGAATACGATGAGAATCCATCGGAGTTGACCCGCGATCCGAACGGAGATGTTCATATTGCAGGGTTGATGACAGTGAACAGGTTCAACGAGCTTCTCGAAGCCGGTGTCCCGCAAAGCGACGATTATGACACCATGGCAGGCTTCGTACAGAAACTTGCCGGAAAGCTTCCCCAAAAAGATGAAATCTATAACCACGAGGAAATGTTTTTCATCATAGAAGAAGTCGCCCGTCATAGGATCAAGCGGCTTCGGGTATCGTTTAAAGAACACCCGGCTCAGACTGCCGAGACGAACGATACGGCTTCTGATATAGATCGCTTGACCGACGTCTATCGCCGGTTTCAAAGACAGAGTGGCGATAGGGTTGATCCTTCCACAGATAGGTCAGGCGATTCGTACGGAAAGAAAAAGAGCCGCAATGGAAAAAAGAAGAATTCGAGGGACCAATCTCGACAGGAAAAGATGAAAACCTTCAGGAAACCCGGGGAGATGAAGTGACGAATTTCCTTGAGGAAATAGTCCGTAAGAAAAAAATAGAAGTCGAGACGGCGAAAAAGAAGTTGAGCCTCTCCGAATTGAAGAATATCGTCGACGGCTTACGGCCGAGGAATGATTTTAGAAGCGGAGTCACGCGGAAGAAAGATGGACCCCTAAGTGTTATCGCGGAATTCAAGCGTGCGTCGCCCTCAAAAGGCGTGATTGCAGAAAACGCCGATCCGGCCGCAATCGGCCGGGATTACGAAAAAGGCGGGGCCTCTGCGATCTCGGTCTTGACGGAGAAAAATTATTTCAAAGGCACAGTTGAGGATCTGCAGTGCATCCATGATGCTGTGAGTAGTGTTCCTATTCTCAGGAAAGATTTCATCGTAGATGAATACCAGATTTATGAATCTGTGCGAATGGGCGCGGATGCAATATTATTGATTGTCACGGCGTTGGCTGAGAGTGAACTGAAGAAATTCGCAGCGCTGGCAAAAGACCTGTCACTTAGCAGCCTAATTGAAGTGCATTCGGAGGAGGAGCTTGGAATTGCGCTCGCCGCCGGTGGGGAAATTATCGGAGTGAACAATCGAAATCTTATTACTTTCGAAGTCTCCAATGCAGTTTCCGAGCAGCTGGCAAAGAAGATCCCCGATGAAATCGTGAGCATCAGCGAGAGCGGGATCCGCGACATGTCGGGACTTCAAGCTGCGTTAGAATCCGGCTATCATGCCGTTTTGATCGGCGAACATTTTATGCGGGCGGAAAAGAGAGCTGATGAAGTGCGAAGATTTGCGTCTTATCGCATGGAGAAGAGCGCTCGGCGCATGGCACGGATGTGACAGATGTTCGTAAAAATCTGCGGTATCACAAACATCCAGGATGCTTACGCCTGCATCGAAACCGGCGCAGATGCGATCGGCTTGAATTTTTACCCGAAGAGCAAACGTTTCATTCGATTTGATGATGCCGCGGCAATCGTTCGGGAAGTCTCGGCCTACGCGACGACCGTCGGTGTCATGGTACAGCCTACGATTGAGGAGATCGCCGAAGCGATCGATGCTACCGAGGTCGATGCACTTCAGGTTTACGAGCCGAAATTTGAAACGGCGGACTTCGATTTCAAGAAATTGCTATATTACACCGTTCGCGTGAAGAAGCGTGGCGAAGTAAAAGCCGCGTCGAAGGTTGGAGCGGACCTGATTTTTTTGGATTCATTTACGCAGAGCGAATTCGGCGGGACTGGCAAAATATCGGATTGGGATGAAATTGTGCAAAGCGGCGTCGATCTGTCGACCAGGTTTGTGATTTCAGGAGGCCTGAACAGCCAGAATGTCTGCGACGCTATCAAGAGGTTGAATCCGTACGGCGTCGACACAGCGTCGGGGGTAGAATCGACCCCGGGCAAGAAGGATCATGGAAAAATTAGAGAATTTGTGTCGAATGCAAAGCAATGCGGCAATACCGACTAGGTTTTCGAAAATCGGATGTCAGCAGTTGGTAGATAGAACCTGAAAGTTGAAGAGCAAGAATGGAAAATGTAAAAGAAAAAATTGACGAGTATTATAAACTTCCGGACAAAAAAGGCCATTTCGGGACTTATGGCGGATCGTTCGTGCCGGAGACAATTGTAAAAGCCGCACAGGAACTCGACGAGGCGTTCGAGTCCGTAAAGAATGATAAAGATTTCAACAAGGAATTTGAAGACTTATTAAAAAGCTTCGCCGGCAGACCGACTCCAATTTTCTATACTAAAAATCTAAGCCGCAAGTACGGCGCGAAATTTTACCTAAAGAGGGAAGACCTTCTTCATACCGGGGCGCACAAGATTAACAACACGATCGGTCAGGCGCTGCTTGCTGAGAGATTAGGCAAGAAGAGAATTATTGCAGAAACTGGCGCAGGCCAGCACGGAGTCGCTACGGCGACTGTTTGTGCGCTGCTCGGATTGAAATGTATCGTTTATATGGGCGAGGAGGACATGCATCGCCAGGAGCCGAACGTTTTCAAGATGAGACTTCTTGGCGCGGAAGTCGTTCCCGTCTTGAGCGGGACAAAGACCTTGAAGGAAGCGACGAGCGAAGCGATACGAGACTGGGTGACAAATGTCAGAGATACATTTTATATAATCGGCTCGGTTGTCGGGATGCACCCGTATCCGAAGCTGGTGAGGCATTTCCAGGCAGTAATCGGCCGCGAATCGAAGAAACAATTCAAAGAGAATTATGGAAAGCTTCCTGATTATGTCGTCGCTTGCGTCGGCGGTGGAAGCAACTCGCTGGGGATTTTTTACGACTTTGTAAGGGAGATTCCACACGTGAAGCTGATCGGCGTCGAGGCAGCGGGTGAAGGACTCGATACCGGAAAAACCGCGGCTTCTCTCTCGCTCGGCAAGCCGGGCGTGCTCCATGGTGCAATGCAATACCTCTTGCAGGATGAAAATGGAAACGTCCTGAATGCATATTCGATCTCGGCTGGTCTCGATTATCCCGGCGTCGGACCGGAACATTCCTACTTAAAAGATTCCGGTCTTGTCAAATACGTTTCCGTGACGGATACCGAGGCTCTCGATGTCTTCGTCGAATTGTCGCGTCTCGAAGGGATCATCCCTGCACTCGAATCTGCACACGCTGTAGCTTATGCGGAGAAGCTCGCGGCGGGTGAAGGACAAGGGAAGGATATTCTCATCAATCTTTCCGGTAGGGGAGATAAAGACCTTTACAGCGTGGCAAAAAGGTTGAACCTGGTGTGAATTTTGAAAACTAAGATCGGTAAGCATTTCGATTTCGAGTCGGCACACCAGCTGAAAGGCTCAATATACGGAAAGTGCCAGAACCTCCACGGCCATCGGTATCACCTGATAGTGGAAATCGAGGGCGAAGTCGATCAGCACGGATGGGTATGTGATTTCGCGGAGATAGAAGAAGTCGTAAAGAAATTGATCATCGACAAATTCGATCACAAGAATTTGAACGACCACTTCGAAGTGTCGACCGTCGAGAACATTGCCAAATTTGTTTTCGAGACGATAGATAAAGAGCTTAAAGCTAGCACTTATCGGTTGTCGAAAGTTTTGTTGTACGAAACAGCTGACAGCTATGCCGAAGTTACGCGTTAACGAAATTTTCTACAGCCTCCAGGGAGAAGGCGCTCGTAAGGGGAGCGCAAATATTTTCGTGCGGTTTGCGCATTGTAATCTCGAATGCGGATTCTGCGATACGGAGTTCGAAAGCTTTCGCGAGTTGACAGTCGATGAGTTGCTCGAAGAATGCAGCCGATTCGCTTGCAAGAACATAGTCTTCACGGGAGGCGAGCCTCTCCTCCAGCTCACTATCGATGTGGTGAGAGCGTTCAAGAAACCCGGATATTTTCTGGCCATTGAAACGAACGGGACAATCATTCCACCGAAGGGATTAGACTGGATCACCGTGAGTCCGAAGGTTGCGGAGCACGTTCTGGCGAAAAACTTCAGGAGAATCCATATCAACGAACTGAAGTACGTTCGCAACAAATCTCAGGGTATTCCTCGGAGCAAAGTCAAGGCAGATCATTATTATATCAGCCCGGAATTTGACGGAGACTACCCGAATGAAGAAAATATCAAACACTGCATTGATCTTGTCAAACAAAACGCTGAGTGGAAACTTTCTCTTCAGGAGCACAAGCTTCTGAAAATCAGATAAGTGTTTTGATAAAAGATCCGATCTTGATTTAAGCTTGGGTTGGCCTACCTTGACTTTACTTTAAACGACATTTAAATTGAGCCCGAAAATTTTTTGGTGAAATAGATGCTTTCTCAATTCGGAATTGTGCTGCTTTTCTTTATTGTCGGAGCAATACTCGTAGTTGCGACGCTTTTGATAGCACGGTTATTGAGACCTCATCGGCCGAGCGCGGAAAAACTCAGCACGTACGAATGCGGCGAGGAGCCGATCGGCGATAGCCGGATAAAATTCAACGTAAGATTCTATATCATCGCGCTAATATTTCTGATCTTCGATGTTGAAATAGTGTTCCTTTTCCCGTGGGCGCTCGTCTATCAAAAGCTCGGCATGTTTGCGTTCGTAGAGATGATGATTTTTCTGGCGATCCTCATCGCGGGTTATGTCTATGTGTGGGTGAAAGGTGATCTCGACTGGGACAGGCCGCGGCCAAGGTATATCGACTACGTACGCAACGAATTGACCAGGACCAAGCAAGTCGGGACCGAAACGAAGTGAATGGAATTCTAAATTTGATTTTACGATGGGTTTATTAGATAAACAATTCAGCGACGGAAATATAGTAATAACCTCTCTCGATAATCTTCTAAATTGGGCACGGCTCTCTTCTCTCTGGCAAATGCACTTCGGGTTGGCTTGCTGCGCAATCGAGATGATGGCAGCGTCCGCGTCGCACTTTGATATGATGCGGTTCGGTGTCATACCACGGGCCACTCCGCGTCAAACCGATGTCATGATTGTTTCTGGAACGGTCACACTGAAGATGGCGACACGGGTCAAGAGGCTCTACGAGCAAATGGCCGAGCCGCGCTATGTCATTTCAATGGGATCCTGCTCAAACTGCGGCGGTCCGTATTGGGAGCATGGCTACCACGTTTTGAAGGGTGTTGACCGTGTTATTCCCGTAGACGTCTATGTACCAGGATGCCCGCCCAGACCAGATGCGCTCCTCGAAGGTTTGATGAAATTGCAGGAAAAGGTTAGGCGGGAAAGTCGCATCAAGAAAGAAGATGTTAAGCTGGCGCCGGCTGCGTGAAGAATTGGTCCATGCTTCGCAACGGCTGACATCTGATAGCTAAAACATGAACGCAAACGAAATTCACGATAAGGTAAAATCAAAGTTCCCGGAAGCGGTTATTGAATTCAAACCCGAGGCCGTTACCGAGCCCTTCATTGTCGTCCGTTCCGAAATGATCAGGGAAGTCGCGCAATTTATTTCAGAAGATCCAGAGTTGAAATTTGATTACTTGATTTGTCTGTCGGGAGTAGATTTCAACGACGGCAATCTTGGCATCGTTTATCATTTGTCTTCGATGCCGAAAAGACACCGGATCGTGTTGAAGGTGAAAGTACCTAAAGACAAACCTGAAGTGCCGTCCGTCGAATCGGTTTGGAAGACAGCCAACTGGCATGAACGGGAAGCGTTTGATCTTTTCGGAATCGTTTTTCTCGACCATCCCGATCTGCGGAGAATTTTGTTGCCCGACGACTGGGAAGGTTTCCCGTTAAGAAAGGATTATAAAGTACAAGAGTATTACCAGGGAATGAAAGTGCCATACTAAATGGCAGCGTCCGGCACTTTTATAAAAATTATTTTGCGGAGAGATCCGCAGAAAGTCCCACCTGAGCGAGTAGCAAGAAAAATTTTTGATCTAAGTCAACGACTAAGCGATTTGGAAAATCTCAGAGGAATAAATGGCTGAACTGCACACCGAAGAAATGGTCCTGAACATGGGACCGCAGCATCCTTCGACGCATGGTGTGCTACGGGTCGAATTGGTTGTCGACGGCGAAGTTGTAGTCGATGCCGTTCCACATATCGGGTATCTCCATAGATGCTTTGAGAAGCATGCCGAGGCAATGAATTACCAGCAGGTTGTGCCATACTGCGACAGAATGGACTACCTCGCGTCGATGAACAACGACCACGCGTATGTGCTTGCTGTAGAGAAACTTCTGAACATTCAGGTGCCGGAGCGGGTGGAATATATCCGCGTTGTGATGGCAGAGCTTCAGAGGATCGTCAGCCATCTGGTTGCAATCGGAACTTACGGCCTCGACATCGGTGCGTTCACGCCGTTTCTATACTGCTTCCGCGACCGCGAGATGGTGCTTGATCTGTTCGAGAGAACCTGCGGAGCGAGGCTCCTGTATAATTATATGTGGCCCGGCGGATTATCACACGATATACCGTCCGATTTTATTGAAAAGACGAAAGTCTTCGTCAAACAGTTTCCGGCGACGATAAAAGAGCTCAACGATTTGTTGAGTTACAATGAGATTTTTGTTAAACGCACGGCAAATGTAGGTGTTCTCCCTGCTGATGTGGCAATCAACTACGCGGCAAGCGGCCCGGTCCTTCGCGGCTCGGGCGTGAAATGGGATTTACGGAAAATGGATCCTTATTCGGTGTATCCAAAATTGGATTTTGACGTCGTGGTGGGAACGGGCGAGATGGGAACGCTCGGCGATTGCTGGGACAGGTACATGGTCAGAGTCCGCGAGATGGAACAGAGCCTGAGAATAATTGAGCAGGCAATCGAAAAGATTCCTGAAGGCAACGTCCAGGCCGCGATCCCGAAACGAATTCGACCGCCCGTCGGCGAGGTTTATGTGAGAAGCGAGGCGCCGCGCGGAGAACTCGGCTATTACATAATCAGCGATGGGAGTCAAAATCCGTTCAGAGTCAAAGCGAGGGCGCCGTCGTTTGTCAATCTAAGTCTGCTTCCTGAAATATCCCGCGGCTATTTAATCGCGGACATGATCGCGATCATAGGGAGCATCGATATAGTGCTGGGCGATGTCGATAGATAAACGAATCCGAGATTTGAGATCTAAGACCCTAAGTTGTAAACCATAGATTCTTTTATGCATAATTTCATAACATATTACCTTGGTACGGGCATCGTTGGCTCGCTGGTGTCAAGCCTCTTGCCTCTATTATGGATTTTCCCGTATGCCCTTGTTGCAATGTGGATCGAACTCAAAGTTTCGGCTCATATGCAGGACAGGCTTGGTCCGATGCGCACGGGAAAATGGCATGGATGGGCGCAGCCTCTCGCAGATGTTGTGAAACTCCTGCAGAAGGAAGACACGATACCGACTGCGGCGGATAAATTGTTATACATCCTCGCTCCGCTTCTCGTGTTTGTGGGTGCATACGCGGCTTATGCTGCACTTCCATTCAGCCCTGCTTACATTGGATGCGACATCAATCTCGGGATTTTTTATATCATTGCCGTAAGCGCCATCGTGGTGCTCGGTATTCTGATGGCCGGTTGGTCGTCGGACAACAAATGGTCTCTTCTCGGCGCGATGCGGACTGCTGCCCAGCTTGTAAGCTACGAGATTCCTTCATCACTTGCGGTGATTGCCGTTATCATGGTCGCCGGAAGTTTGAACCTGAACGACGTGTGCGCCGCGCAGGCTGGGTGGTTCTGGCACTGGTTTATTTTTGGAAAGTTTCCATTTCTCTTCATTACTTTCATAATTTATTTCATCGCCTCTCTCGCCGAGACGAACCGCGCGCCGTTCGATATCCCCGAAGCGGAGTCGGAGCTCGTCGCGGGTTATCATACCGAGTATAGCGGGATGAGATTCGCATTCTTCTATCTTGCAGAATATGCGAACATGTTTACGGTCGCGGCAATCGCGTCGATATTGTTCTTCGGAGGATGGAGCAGCCCGTTCGGTGCGTTCATGTCCGGACCGGTGTGGGGCGCGTTTTGGCTGATTACGAAGGGAATGGTTTTAGTATTTGTCCAGATGTGGCTGCGCTGGACGCTGCCGCGCTTCAGAGTCGACCAGCTGATGTATTTGAGCTGGAAGGTTCTTACGCCGTTTGCACTTGCAAATCTGGTTGCAGTCGGTCTGTGGACAGTGCTCCGGTAAGAAATCATAAAGATTGAATCTTGATTTACAAATTATGAGTTCGACGACAAGATACTTTAGAAATATAGGGAAAGGATTCTGGACGGTCCTCATCGGAATGAAAGTTACGATGAAGCACATGTTTACGCCGGCAGTAACGGTCCAGTATCCGGATGCAAGGATGACGATCCCCGAGCGGGGCCGCAACCGGCTTTACGTCAACATGGACGACTGCATCGGATGCGACCAGTGTGCTATGGCATGCCCTGTCGATTGTATCACCATCGAAACTGCCAAGTCTCTTCCTACCGAAGATCTTGGAGTGACCTCTACGGGACAAAAGAAGCGTCTGTGGGTCACGCAGTTCGATATCGATTTCGGAAAATGCTGCTACTGCGGTCTGTGTGTGCCGCCATGTCCGACAGAGTGCATATACATGACCAACGTTTTTGAATTCTCCGATTACGACCGCAAGAATCTGATTTATAGTTTCATAACTCTTACGCCCGAGGAGGTCGCGCAAAAGACGAAACAGGCGGAGGAGGCTGAGCGTGAAGCGGCAGCGAAGAAAGCTGCGGCCGCCGCAGCTGCAGCGGCGCAAAAGGCGGCTCAGGCTGCCCAGAAACCGCAAACCTCGCCTACAGATTCATCGCAGTTGACGCCGTCGGCGCAGACGAGTCCGATTCAAAAAAATGTTCCGGAAGTTCAACCGCCACCATCATCGACCGGTTCGGAAAATCAAAACCAGGACAAACCGAATTGAAATGAACTTTTACGATGTAATTTTTTACGCATTTGCGATTCTAACTATTGTCAGTGCAATCGGCGTCGTCTTTTCTCGAAATATTGTGTATGCCGCATTTGCACTCTTGTTTGCCTTCTTTGGAGTCGCAGGAATCTACGTCTTGCTTGCCGCCGATTTCATAGCGGTAACGCAAATACTTCTGTACGTCGGCGGAATCCTCGTCCTGATAGTTTTTGGTGTCATGTTGACTTCGAAGGCATACGATGTGGAGGTGAAGCGAGGCGTCTTGCAGGTGGTTCCTGCCGTTGTTATTGTCGGTGCCATTGCCGGGACGCTGATCGGAGTTTTCATGACGACGCCATGGCCGATATCGAATTTTGCCCCTTATGAAGAGACTGCCCGTCCGATCGGAGCGCTTCTGATGACGCAGTTCGTGCTTCCTTTCGAACTGGCTTCGGTGTTGCTGCTCGTCGCGCTTATCGGCGCTGTAATTATTGCACGACGCGAGAAAGGGACAAAACCACGATGATGACGCTGCATGTAGGGTTGTACCACTTTCTGATCGTCAGCGCCATGCTTTTTGCTCTCGGGATTTATGGTGTGATCACGAGAAAGAACGCTATCATGGTCCTGATGGGAATCGAGCTGATTCTGAATTCGGCGAATATAAATTTTATTGCGTTTACTCGATTCGGACTGATGAACCTTACCGGTCAGGTGGTTGCCATTTTCGTAATCATCCTTGCTGCGGCGGAGGCTGCAATATTGTTGGCAATTGTCCTGAATGTTTTCCAGCAGCTCAATACGGTGAATGTCGACGAAGTCGACAAGTTGAAGAACTGAAAATCCAAAATTGAAAAATTTAAAAGGTGTCTCCGATTGAAAGTACGTTGATAAACTTGGCTCTTGCGGTGTTGCTCCTGCCGCTTGCAGGTTTTGCGATGCTGATATTTTTCGGCAAGGCCATCCCGCGGCGGGATCTTTTTGAGACCGGGATTATGTTCGTCGCCCTCGGGCTCTCTATATTTATCATGATCGAGAAGGTCTTCGTACTGTCGGTCCCGAGAATTGACATGACAATACGATGGATCGACCTCGGGCTTTTAGGATCGACTCAGGGGTTCGTTCTCGACGTCGGCATAGCGATCGACAATCTTTCCGCAATCATGCTTGTCGTAGTCACGCTGATAAGCGCCTTGGTACATATGTTTTCTCTCGGCTACATGAAAGGCGACGTGAGATATTCGCGTTACTATGCATACCTAGGTTTGTTTAGCTTCTCAATGCTGGGTATAGTTCTCTCCAACAATATCTTGATGATGTATATCTTCTGGGAGCTAGTCGGGATCTGCTCGTACCTTCTCATAGGGCACTGGTACGAGAAGAAATCCGCTGCCGATGCCGGGAAGAAGGCGTTCATCGTCAATAGAGTTGGCGACGTCGGATTTTTTATCGGGATCATGATTTTATTTACTCAGCTTCATACCGTCTTGTTCAAAGGAATATTCAGCGGAATTGCAGACGGGCAGCTGTCCGATGCATGGCTGACGGCCGCCGGCATTTTGATATTCTGCGGGGCAGTCGGCAAGTCCGCGCAGTTCCCGCTGCACGTATGGCTGCCGGATGCTATGGAAGGTCCTACTCCCGTGAGCGCCCTCATTCACGCAGCGACCATGGTTGCCGCCGGCGTGTATCTCGTCGCAAGGGTTTATCCTATGTTTACCGGCGATGCGCTGACAGTCATAGCTTACATCGGAGTCATCACAGCATTCATCAGCGCTACTATCGCCATTACGCAAAATGATATAAAGAAAGTTTTAGCCTACTCGACGATAAGCCAGCTCGGCTATATGATAATGGGGCTCGGCGTGGGCGCTTACTCGGCAGGCTTCTTCCATCTCGTGACTCATGCCGCATTCAAAGCAGGACTGTTTCTTGGAGCAGGCTCCGTAATTTACGCAATGCATCATGAGCAGGACATGCGGCAGATGGGCGGGCTTCGGAAAAAGATGCCGATAACATATTGGTGCTTCGTTATTTTTAGCCTGTCGATCGCGGGAATCCCATTCACTTCAGGCTTTCTCAGCAAGGACAGTATCCTAGCCGGTGCGTTTGCCTACGGAAGGCTCTCCGGGAATTATCTGATCCCGATCGTAGCATATGCGGTCGTCTTTCTCACCGCGATGTACATGTTCCGTCTCATCATTATGACATTTCATGGCGAGCCGCGTGATCAGCACAAATTCGAACACGCGAAAGAATCACCGGCGGTCATGACGATACCGCTGATCGTACTCGCGTCGCTGTCGTTGTTTTTTTTCTACAGCCTCAATCCTTTCGATCCGGAAAAGGGATGGATTCCGCAAGCAGTTGAAAGGCCTGAATCGGTCGCACCGGGGTGGCAGCAGCGAACATGGGATATAATAAAGATTCAAGAAATAACAAGATTGCATCCGAATCTCGGAGGTTCCTCTGCCGTCACAGGACAAGGCGAAACAGGCTCGACTGGCCAACTGCAGGCGAACAACAACGTGTCCCCATTTGAGGTGCAGCCGGGTGACATAGTGAACAATACGACTCCATACGAAATCATACTTGGGGAAGTCCGCTATCCCGGACTCGAGCTTTCGCTGTCGATGGCTGTGATGGGAATCCTTGCTGCCTTTGTTATTTATCAGTGGAAGAAAATCGACGCCGGCAAGTTGAAAGAATCTGTGAAACCCGTTTACACTTTTCTTTCGAATAAATGGTACTTCGATGAATTATACGGTGCGACTGTCGTCGGTGGAACGGTGGCCTTCAGCAGAATGCTTGCGTGGTTTGACAACAACGTGATCGATGGCATTGTGAATGGCGCTGCGACTGTGACTCGTTTAGGATCTTCGCTTAGCGGGTGGTTTGACAACAATGTTGTCGATGGACTGGTGAATTTTTCTGCATGGTTCACCGGTCTTCTCGGACGGGAAACTCGCAGAATCCAGACCGGCAAAGTACAGACTTACATTGTGTTTGCATTGCTGGGCGCGATAATAATATTTTTTGCGTTCAGGCAGTTTTGAATTATGAGTTTGATACTCTTAATTCGAAATTCGGAATTTAAAATCTTTTAGGAGAATTATGGCTTATCAATTCCTTGGAATTGGTTACCTGACCTGGATCACTTTCTTGCCTGTACTCGGGATGATTCTTGTTTTGCTCATCCCGAAGGCAGGCGTGAACCTGATGAAATGGACGGCACTTGCTGCAACGCTATTGCAGCTCGTGTTTGCGGGGCTCATCTGGATGAATTTCAGCGCGCCGCTTACCGGCATCAATGATCCGAACAACTTCCAGTTCGTCGAGAAAACAAGATGGATTGACCTGCCGGGTGTGGCCTGGTTTGGACGGGTTGCTGTCGATTACTTCATGGGAATCGACGGCCTGAGTCTGCCGATGGTGATCCTCACGGCTCTGATTTCATTTGTCGGAGTGATTGCATCATGGAACATAAATAAATCTCAGAAAGGTTACTTCGCTCTGTATCTTCTTCTCGACACCGGTATGATGGGCGTCTTTGTCGCGCTTGATATGTTTCTGTTTTATGTTTTCTGGGAATTGATGCTTCTGCCCATGTACTTTCTCATTGGCATCTGGGGCGGACCGAGGAGGGAATACGCGGCAATAAAATTCTTCCTTTATACTCTGCTTGGTTCGGTACTGATACTTTTAGTCATGTTGGGTCTATATTTCAGTGTCAGCATAAAAGAATCTGGTCAGGAGATGCACACGTTTAACATGCTTGCGATGATGGATCCGAAGAATTTCGTGACCGGTTCACTATTTGCCGGACTCGGTACCTACTGGAGATATGTCGCATTCATAGCGCTTTTCATCGGTTTTGCGATAAAAGTCCCGGTCTTTCCGTTCCATACGTGGCTCCCCGATGCTCATGTGGAGGCGCCGACGGCCATTAGTGTCATTCTTGCCGGCGTCCTTTTGAAAATGGGAACTTACGGACTCTTAAGAGTCAGCTTCCCGATTTTCCCTGACGCGATGTTGAAGTACGCATTTCCACTCGCGATTCTCGGCTTTATCAATATTATTTATGGTGCTCTCTGTGCCATGGCACAAACTGATTTCAAGAAGTTGATCGCTTATTCAAGCATAAGCCACATGGGCGTGGTGCTTCTTGGCATCGCATCGCTGAACACGCAGGGCGTTGCCGGCGGAGTACTGCAAATGTTCAACCATGGCGTCGTCACCGCGATGCTATTCTTGATAGTCGGAGTGATTTACGACCGGGCTCATACGCGCGGCCTGGATGATTTCGGCGGACTCGCAAACCAAATGCCGGTTTATACCGGGATCATGACCGTCGCTTTCTTTGCGGCTATCGGTCTGCCGGGGCTGAGCGAGTTTGTCAGCGAGCTTCTTTCTTATTTGGGTGCGTTCCAGACTTTCAGATGGGTTGCAATTTTCTCCAGCCTCGGAATTGTTCTGACAGCGGGTTATATGCTCTGGACACTGCAGCGCGTCTTCCTTGGACAGCTTCCCGAAAAGTGGAAATCGCTGACCGATGTTAACGGGAGAGAACTCGTTTCGTTTGTTCCTCTCGTGATCGTGGTTATTGTGCTGGGTGTGTTCCCGTCCATTATGCTCCATCCGATTAATGCATCGCTGAACCATCTTGTCGATTTTGTCCAGAAAGTCGGGAACGGCTTGACGGCAGCGAGGTAAGTGAGAAGTTAAAAGCGAAAAATTAAAAATGTTTCAGACCATCTACGAGAGTTTTGGTTATATCTTGCCGGAGACGACGCTCGCAATATTTTTTGTCCTGACGTTATTGACGGCGATTGTTGGAAGAAGGCGCGGGAAGTACCTACCCGCGTTTATGGCTCTGATCGGATTCATAATCGCGGGCATCTACGTGTTTAGGCAGATCGATGTCAGTGTGCTGGTGTTCAGCGGCATGTACGCGGTCGATCCATTCAGCTGGTTCTTCAAAGTGATATTTTTAATAACCGGGATACTCATCGTTCTCTTCTCGATGCAGAGCCGCGAACTTGAGGCGGCTTCAACGAAGTATGCAGAATATTTCAGCCTGATAATTTCGCTGACCATCGGCGCGTTCTTCATGGCGGGTTCGACAAATCTGCTTATGATGTATTTGTCGCTGGAGCTCGTCAGCATTTCATCCTACATTTTATCCGGCTTCACGAAGGAAAACGCGAGAGCAGATGAAGCGTCGTTGAAGTACGTGATCTACGGAGCGTTTTCGTCGGGACTGATGCTCTACGGTATTTCTCTGCTTTACGGACTTACGGGAGAAACCAATATCTATTCATTCAACCAGGCGATAGCCGCCGGTGGTGCACCGAGAATTACCATCCTGGTTGCGATCATCCTGATGCTTGTCGGACTGGGTTACAAAATAAGCGCGGTGCCGTTTCACTTCTGGACGCCCGACGTTTATGAAGGTGCGCCGATTACGGTTACCGCATTTCTTTCCGTCACGTCGAAGGCGGCTGGCTTTGCGATGCTAATAAGGTTTTTTAAAATTGCATTCATCGATGTCACTGCTCAACCGATGGCTGCGGGGATGTGGGAGATCTTCAGAGGGTTCAATTGGACGGACATAATTGCTGTGCTTTCGGTTCTTACTATGACCGTCGGCAACCTTGTTGCGATATGGCAATCTAACATGAAGCGGCTCCTCGCATACTCGAGCATCGCGCATGCCGGGTATATCCTGATGGGATTTGTGACGCTGACGAACCAGGGCATATCCGCGATGCTTGTGTATCTCATAGCTTATCTTCTGATGAACCTTGGAGCATTTTACATCGTAATGCTGGTCGCAAATAAATATCATACCGAAAACGTCGACGGCTACAATGGACTCGGTTATCGTTCGCCATATGCGGCATTTGCGCTGACCGTATTTCTCTTTTCTCTGACTGGGATTCCGCCGACGTTCGGATTCATAGGAAAATTCTATTTGTTCTCATCGCTGATCAGCGCACATTATATCTGGCTTGCGATTGTCGGTGTCATTAACAGCGTGATCTCGCTTTATTATTATGCGAGGGTCGTGCGCAATATGTACCTCGTCCAACCCGAAGACACAACGCGGATCGAGTTTGATTTCGGCACCAATCTCCTTATGACGGTTTTTGTTATTCCCAACATCGGATTGATGCTCTACTTCTCACCGATACTGAGCTGGGCTCAGTATTCCGTAAGCATGTTCGGACTGAGATAACCCCTGCGTCGGTGGGGTTGCGCCGGAGCTGATGAGTCGAAATTTTCCTTTCTCCTTTATATCTTAACGTTTCAGGCAACGTTGAAGATGTTGATAAATCGTTAGTGATAAATTGAAGATGCCGCCGCCAGATTTGTTATATGCCGGCATGAGAAAGGGAGACTTTTGATGCGTAGTATCTACCTAATTGTGTGTATTTTCCTATCAACTTCTATTCTAGGTTTCAGCAGAACCGTTGTTTTCTACGAACAAAATTTTCCCTCAGTTGATAACGGGGTGATCAGTCGTGCGACACTTGAACGGGCATTTGCCTCGATGAACACTCAATTCGTAGGACTTGATGGTCTGGAGAAAGATTTAGCTGACAGTGACCTTCTTGTATTGCCATATGGCTCCGCGTTTCCCGCAGATGCCTGGGACATGGTTAGCCGTCATTTAGGAAGCGGCAACCTCCTGGTGTTGGGCGGAAGACCACTTTACGTGCCGGTGTACCATGATAGTGCCGGCGGCTGGTGGGCGGGACAACCGCAGAATACTTTTTCAAGATACCTCGGCATCATGTACTCGCATGTCGTGACGCAGCTCGAAAATCCGGCGCACAAGCCATGGAGTCTGAGATGGGGTGATGACGCGCCATTTTTCAGTAACCAATTACCGTCAATCACGTTGAATCCTGAGCGTGTTTTCGCTAATTCGGGTTTTGGACAAAAGTATCGCGGCATCGGGTTTCTAGTCGATGCTCACGGCAATCGACTCGCCGCTCCGATAGTCGCCGACGATCGATTCGGTCATGCCTCAACACCGCGGCGTGGCGTTTATCTGAGCTTCGACGCTGACTCCACTTATTGGAATTCAGAAGCGGCAATAGATTTAATACATCAAGCTGGAACATATGCATCCTTCGGTGGGGATCGCCTATGGATCGATTTGCAGTCATTGGCAGTTGATCCGGGCGAGCATGTTACAGGCACGATTGATGTTACGCGGAACGGAGAGCCGGCGGAACTAATGCTGGAATTGTTGTCGGGCTCAAATGTCCTTGAGACCAGGAAGGTAAGTTGTAGTAATTCTCTCCATGAGGAAATTGGACTGACCACGCCATTGAATGTGTCCGGACTCTACGAAGTGCGTGCCATCTTATCGGTGGGTGATACGGTTGTTGACCAGTACACCTCTGGAGTCGAGGTGCGTGATACGTCGCTTCTGCACTCAGGCCACCAGATTGAGGCAGGGCGAGATTATTTCAAGTTGGACGGGAAACCGTACTTGCCGGTCGGGATCAATTACTTCTCTACAGATCCTAATACTTCCGACTTCTTTGTTGGCGGGAGTCTGGGCGGCAACGCATACGTTTGGGAACGAGACTTTGCCGAGATGGAGCACGAAGGAATCACAATTGTTCGGACGGGGACGTGGCAAAATCGCGTTCGTTATCTTGATCAGGTAACCGGTGCGGCAGACGAACAACTTCTCCGAGCCATCGAAGCTTACCTCGACGCAGCCGCGCGACATCATATGCAGGTTATATTCACGTTCTTTGCATTCAATCCTCAAGTGGAAATGCAGCAGGGACCCGGACAGGAAGGCGACCTCCTCGGACCGGGCTCCAATCCATACCTGGATCCGGTCGCGATAGATGCAGAAACCGCTTATGTCTGTTCCATTGTCTCGCGCTTCAAGGATGTACCGTTTTTGAGTTACGATCTTATTAATGAACCGAGTTTTGCAAATCCAAAGCGAATATGGAAAGGAAATTCGCCGAACGGCGATCCGAGAGAAGTTGCCGCCTGGCACCGTTGGATCGAAAAGCGTTATGGCACAATCGACAGTCTCGCGAAGGAATGGCATACACCTCCTTCTGAGCTTGGCTCATTTAATGATGTGCCGGAGCCCACGCTGCCAGATTTCGATTTGACGCGTTACGGAAATCCAAATACGGTGCGGGCGATTGACTTCGATTTGTTTGCACAGGACGCTTTCATCCGATGGGCGGATACGATCATTCAAACGATTCGGTCAACAGGTTCTAAGCAAGTAGTTACTGTGGGTCAGGATGAAGGCGGGGTCACTGATCGCGTGCTTGATCAATTCTGGTCAAATTCAGAAGTCGACTACACGGTAAACCATACATGGTGGCGGGACGATGCGTTACTGTGGGGTTCGGTTGCCGCCAAGAGTACTCGCAAGCCGAATCTGATTGAAGAAACCGGCCCTCAGCCTGTCTGGGACATGGACGGAACCTGGCGCTGGGACGATCATGGAGGACTCGGACTGGAGGAGCGGAAGTTAGCGCTTGCGTTCGCGAATGGGAACGCCGGTATTCTACATTGGGATTGGACTCGCAGCGATGACTTTGGCATCATGCGGCGCGACGGTTCTGAAAAAGTTTGGATGGATGCGTTGAACGGCATAGCCTCCTTCGCTAAAAAAGCACAGCCCTACGCGACCGAAGCCGGACTTCCTCAGGTCGCTCTAGTACTGCCTCAGTCACTGCAGCTCTCGCCGTTCAGCAGTTATGGTTTGGAGGTGCAGCAAAAGGCGGTGCGCGCATTGTACCAGTATGCACGATCGACGGCATTTGCGATTGGAGAATATCAACTTTCTCATATGCCAGATGCGAAACTAATTATTGTCCCTGCGCCATGGATATTGAGCCAGGAATCATGGAATTTATTGATGAGCAAAGTCAGAGACGGTGCGACTCTACTCATCTCCGGAAGGATCGACGTCGATGAGCATTGGATAACGGTTCCCCGTCGCTCAGAAGAACTGAACCTGAAGTACACGTCGGCCGATCTGACCACGCGGGAAGTCGAGGTGAAGTGGCCCGAAGGCACCGCGCACTTGAGCTATTCCACGGACAAGACTACTTACGCGCAGCACGGTGCGTTAAGCAACGGCCGGACCTTTGACGACATCTCTTTGGGCAGAGGACATATATTGTACTTCACCGTTCCCCTTGAGCTTTCCGACCAGCTTAGCGAGATCGGGCGGATTTATAGGTATGCTATTAGGTTCGCCGGTGTCAATTCTCCTTACGAGACTTCTTGTGAAGATCCCGGCATTCTGATTTGTCCGACGGAGCTGCCCGAAGCGACACTTTACGTTTTGACTTCCGAGAGTTCGAACACAGCTCCGTTCGAATTTCACGACAGACTGAGCGGAAAAAATTTTCAAGTTAAACTCGCACCCGGTAGGGCAGCACTGATGCTTATTGGAACGGATGGACGGCTCGTCGCTTCCTACAATGTGAAGTGATCCCGGATAATCTTAAAAAGTGGATCAACACCTTCCTTAAAGATCTCTGTTTGTAACTATCGGCAGGAAATCTGTGTTATTCATGGTACGGTTATGTTACAATTTGCCGAGGAGGAGTTACCGTGGATACCAAGAAATTCCCTAAGCCATTTGATACGGACTTGAATCGCAGAAGCATTTTAAAGAGAGCTTTGGCGGGCGGAGTTCTTGCAGCTACATTCCCCTCACTCGTGAGAGAAAAATTTCCTGTCGGTTTTTCTTTCGATGTGTCACCGTCGGATTTCGATGAGATAACGGTTGCCGAGCTGCAAGATGGAATGAAGTCCGGAAAGTATACGGCAAGATCAATAGCCGAGCGCTATCTTGATCGCATCAATGCAATCGATAAACAAGGTCCGACTCTTAAGAGTGTAATCGAAGTGAATCCTGATGCGTTGGAGATTGCCGATGAACTCGATAAAGAGCGGAAAGAAAAAGGCGAGCGAGGACCGATGCATGGTATACCGGTGTTAATTAAGGATAACATTGACACGGCCGATAAGATGATGACTACTGCGGGTTCACTTGCGCTCGTCGGCTCGAAACGGTCGTCCGATTCATTCCTTGCACAGCAGCTGCGAATGTCCGGCGCGGTGATACTCGGCAAAACTAATCTCAGCGAATGGGCAAACATTCGATCGAATCACTCTACGAGCGGATGGAGCGGCCGCGGCGGACTGACAAGAAATCCTTATGCACTCGACAGAAATACGTCGGGATCAAGCTCTGGTTCTGCAGTAGCAGTGTCGTCGAATCTCTGTGCGGTGGCGGTCGGAACTGAGACTGACGGTTCGATTGTAAGTCCCTCGTCCATAAACGGTATCGTTGGGATAAAACCGACGGTAGGATTGGTGAGCCGCACCGGCGTGGTGCCGATCTCACATTCACAGGATACGGCCGGTCCAATGGGAAGGACAGTGCGAGATGCGGCGACTTTGCTTGGCGCCCTCGTCGGCGTGGATCCGGAAGACAAAGCAAGCGGAGCAAGCAAAGGCAAATTCTTTTCCGATTACACTCAGTTTCTAAATGCCGATGGTTTGAGAGGAGCGCGAATCGGCGTTGTCCGAAGTTACTTTGGTTTCCATGAGGGTGTTGATGTTGTGATCAACAACGCAATTGAAGTTATGAAAAGCAGTGGAGCAACTCTCATCGATCCGGCTGAAATCAAGACTCTCAGCCAGCTTGGGAACGCCGAGGATTTAGTCCTTCAATATGAACTCAAGGCAGATATGAAAACATATCTCGACAGGCTCGGCCCGAATGCGCCGGTGCATACTTTGAAAGACATCATCGAGTTCAACGAAAAGCACAAAGAAATCGAGATGCCTTACTTCGGGCAGGATGTTTTTCTAAAAGCTGAAGCCAGAGGTTCACTGACGAGCAAGGAATATCTTGATGCTCTCGCAAAATGTCGAAGACTCTTCAGGAGGGAAGGAATTGATGCGGCTCTAAAGAGACATAGACTCGATGCGTTGATTGCTCCTACCGACAGTCCTGCTTGGCTGACGGACTTAGTGGACGGCGATCATTTTCTTGGAGGGAGTTCACAGGCAGCTGCGGTTGCAGGTTATCCAACCATAACCGTGCCCGCCGGATTTGTATTTGGACTTCCCATAGGTGTCTCGTTCTTCGGTCGCGCCTGGAGCGAGCCGACGCTTATCAAACTTGCGTATTCATTCGAGCAGGCAACAAAAGTAAGGAAGCCCCCACAGTTCAAAGCCACAGTTGATTTGGTTTAGATATCTCTTAAAAGCACGGTTAGCCTCGTGCCATTACTCTAAAACGAGAAAGTTACACCATTCGACGGGTCTTGCTCATGCCGGCGGTTCTGAGCTTGAGTTACTTCACAAGAGTCATTTTTCTCACCTGATTGATCCCGGGTGAAATTAAACGATAAAAGTAAACTCCGCTCGCTATATTCCGGCCATTGAAATCTGCATAATAACTTCCCGCATTCTGTAGTTCATTCACCAGCGTTTCCACCTCGCGGCCAAGCACGTCGTAGACCTTTAAGGAAACATTGCCAGGTGTCGAGACCTGGTACTCGATGACCGTCGTAGAGTTGAACGGGTTCGGATAATTTTGCATGAGAGCCAATCTTTGTGGAATCGTGAGGGCGTTGAATACCGCATCGGTGTATGATTTGAGATTGTTCGCAGCAAACACCATTATGCCCGCCTTGGGCGAAGAAGTGGGTTGCCATGCCGCAGCAGCAGTTGCAGTTGATAGATCATAATAATCGTTGAGGACCCCGACCATGGTTTTGGACGAACCTATGGAATCGGCCCACTGGTTGAATCGAGAAATGTAGTTCGGTGAAAAATAGGCTATGTCCATTACAAAATTCAAATATGCTGCAACATCCCGGGACCTGCCTATTACGGAACCTGGAGCGCCTCCGGCATAGATGGCCGCTGCATATATTTGTGAATTACTGTTGGAGGATAGCGGGCCAAAATACTTCCCGATCTCTTTTATCAATGCTATGTAGTTTGTGTTGCCGGTCGCCCCATGTTCTATATCAAGTGAAATTCCATCTAAATGCAGTGAGTCAATTGCACATGTTTTTATAAACGTGGCGAATTGCTGATAATCGTACTTTGTACCATCATAAGCAGTGAACGGCGTTGGAGTGCTCCACGATGCCGCGTCGTCGACATTCATTAAAACTTTGACGCCTCTTGCCTGTAATATCCTGATGTCCCTGATGATTTCACCGTAATAATGATAATTTACATTTGTAGTGGTCATCCATCCCGTCGAGTAATGGGCCGAGTCAGCTAATTCCCACAATGTTCCCTCGAAAAGTACCACTATGTTGGCCTCGTCCGTGAATGTTGTCAACGGAAAATGGTCGGGTCCACCGGAATCAAACACATAATATGCCACCTTGTTGGTTCCCGCGACGGGAATGCCTGCTTTTGACACTTGCAAGGCAGGAGTAACAATAAGCAGCAACGCCGTAATTCTTGCAGACAGTATTCTCTTCATGACCGGATAAAATTGCCGTGCCCCCGAGCGGAAGTCAAGGTACATTCGCGACAAGAGGAGTCTGACTGTTTCAATCTCAGTCGTACGAGCAATCCCCCAAGGAATTCTGAAAGTTAGTACTGGTTATACGAAAAAGTCCCGTCAAACGACGGGACTTTTTTCCGTATCAACCGAGTTCCGATGCAATCTTGATGTTGCGACGTATTGCTTTTACGCGCTTCATCCTCTTGCGGACTGATGGCTTCGTAAAGTAAGTTCGCTTCTTGAATTCTTTGAGAATTCCGGAACGCTCGTACTTCTTCTTGAAGCGCCTCAGTGCTCTGTCGATCGGCTCATTCTCTTGAACAATGACGCCGACCAATCTTATCACCTTCCTTTTTTTAATGAACTTTAGTTAAAATTTAATCGACACTCGTTCTAAAAACAAGGGTCGATTCGGGAATTATTCGTGTCAAAATCGTTCATTCGAAGAACGCAAATAATGCAATTACGCTCATATCTCATTATATTTACTTCGTTAAGGGATAAATGACAATGACCAATCTCAAATATCAGTTCGGCGAAACAATCGTCGAATTTGGAAAACGTACCTATCTGATGGGGATCTTAAATATCACGCCCGATTCCTTTTCCGATGGAGGCAGATTTTTTGATCAGACCGACGCGGTGTTGCATTCGTTCCAGATGGTGAAAGACGGAGCGGACATTATCGATGTCGGTGGCGAATCAACCAGACCCGGTGCGGAGTCTGTTCCGGTCGAAGAAGAACTGCGAAGAGTGGTTCCTGTGATTCACAAGATTCGACAGAAGAGCAACGTGCCCATTTCGGTTGATACGTACAAATCCAAAGTTGCAGTTGAAGCTCTGAAGGCGGGTGCAAACATCGTTAATGATATCAGCGGCCTTCACTTTGACGAAAGGATGGCGGATGCCATTGCGGAAAGTGGAGCATCCGTGGTGATAATGCACATGAAAGGTACCCCGAAAGACATGCAGGCGAATCCGCAATACGATAATGTGATACAGGAAATCTACGATTACTTGGCCAAGTCTGTCGATGCTGCGGGGAAAAAAGGGATAAGACAAATAATGATCGATCCAGGTATCGGGTTCGGAAAAGGGCTCGAAGATAATTTGATGCTGATAAATCATCTCGAAAAATTTCGCGGCATTGGCGTGCCGATATTGATTGGTGTTTCCAGGAAATCGTTCATCGGGAAAATTCTTGAAACTCCTGTAGAGACGAGGTTGGAAGGTACTGCTGCAGCAGTGACGGCAAGTATTCTTCATGGTGCAGACGTCGTTCGCGTCCATGATGTGCGCGAAATGCGCCGCGTCGCTCTCATTGCCGATGCGATTCAGAGGCAAGGGATTTAATGGAATTATTTCACATCGGTTTCATCACGGTGTCGCTCATCGATCTCCTAGATATTGCGCTGGTGGCTTTTATTTTTTACAAGCTGTATCAGGTCATGCGAGGAACCGTCGCAGCGCAGATATTCATAGGGTTGCTGATGATCCTCGCTTTGTCGTTTGCCGCGCAAGCTCTCGGAATGCGGGGTCTCGGATGGCTCCTCGGAACTCTCACCAACATTTGGGTAATCGCGTTCATCGTTCTGTTCCAGCCTGAGTTGAGAAGGCTGTTTCTCTACTTCGGCAAGAACAGCTTCGTAAGGTTCTTTATTCACATCGATATCAGCGAGACGGTGGATGAAATTGCCGATGCGGTAGCTGAATTGAGCAATCGCCAACATGGTGCTCTGATTGTCATTACGCGCGGGAGTGCGCTGAGAACGATCATAGAGACGGGCGAAGAGATGGGTGCGAAAGTCTCAAAAGAACTCCTGATCGCCATCTTCAACCCCAAAGCCCCATTGCATGATGGAGCGGTTGTGATCCGAGGCGACACGGTCGAAGCGGCGAGATGCACACTGCCCTTAACCGCCACTACCAAGATAAGCGGGTATGTTCTCGGAATGAGGCACCGTGCGGGGCTCGGCATATCGGAACAATCGGATGCCCTGGTAGTGATTGTCTCGGAGGAGACCGGCACAATTTCAATTGCAGAAGAAGGTATGCTGAGTCGCGGACTTTCTCCTGAGGGATTACGCAGGAAGCTGAAAGAGACTTTGCCGCGTCCTTCAGGGAGGACCGCGAAGTCTCTCTTTTTGAAACGTGCGACGGAAGATGCTTAGAGTCGCGGCCGCGATACCTGCCTACAATGCAGCAGGGACTATCGGGTCTGTAATCTCTCAAGTCGCTGCGTACGTCGGACCCGAAAATATTTTTGTTGTGGATGACGGCTCCGCCGATGAAACTACCCTTATCGCCCGAAGAAAAGGTGCTTGGGTTTTACGGCACACAAGAAGAAGAGGCAAAGGCTCGGCACTCCATGATGCAGTAAAAGAAATTATTGAGCAGGACTACGAATGGATCATAACTCTCGATTCCGATTTGCAGCACGATCCGGGGGAAATTCCCAACTTCCTGTCGGCAGCGGAGCACTTTGACGTCGTGTTAGGGAAGAGATCGATATCGTCAAGTGGAATGCCTTTCCATCGATTTCTTTCAAACTTGATCACCAGCAAGCTCATTTCGCTGAGGACAGGTATCGATGTTGAGGACAGCCAGTGCGGCTACAGACTCTTTCGGGCGGAGGTTCTGAGAAAAATAGAATCGCCATCCAGGCATTATGACTATGAATCGGATATCCTACTCAAGGCTGCTCTTGGCGGTTTCTCGATCGGGTTTGTTCCGATAAAAACAATTTACAACGACTCGAAGAGCAGCATCAGGGTGATCGATGTTCTGCGTTTCATGAAAGTCTACCTAAAGTCTTTTGCATGAATTCGACACGAACTCCAGGAAACATAACAGTGACTCTATGACAAAAACAGGATTGCTTGACAAGTACTTAGAAGCGCGCGATGATATGGTGAGGCTCCTCAAAGAACGACGAATTTCCGACGAACGTGTTCTTAAGGCGATGATGAAAATAGAGAGACATCTTTTTGTGCCCGTGCCTCTTCGGCACCACGCTTATGACGATGCGGCGCTTCCTATAGGTGAAGGACAGACCATCTCGCAGCCATTTACGGTTGCGATTATGACCGAAGCATTGTGCCTTAGGGCGCTTGACAAGATTCTCGAGATAGGAACTGGAAGTGGTTACCAGGCGGCGATACTGGCCGAAATGGGAGCGAGAGTGTTTACGATTGAAAGAATTCCCGCATTGCTCAAGAATGCAAGACAGGTTTTGGAGAGTCTGAATATTAGGTTCGTCTCAAAAGAAGGTGACGGCACAATCGGATGGGTCCAATTTGCTCCATATGACGGAATCATCGCAACTGCAGGTGCCCCTGAGATTCCGAAACCGCTGGTCGAGCAGCTAAGGGTCGGCGGGAAACTCGTCGTGCCGGTTGGCTCGCATGCTTTTCAACAGATGAAAGTGGTTACCAAGATAAACGACAATAATGAATTTGAGGTGGCTGACAAAGCAGACTTCAAGTTTGTCCCGCTGATTGGCAAGGAAGGCTGGCCTGAAGAGTCATTTCCGAGAGGGTCGGATGGCAGAGAGAATGATAAATGAACGAACAGTCGTCGCTATCGTGGGGCCTACCTGTTCTGGAAAAACTAGGATAGGAATCGAGCTTGCAAAACTCATCAACGGCGAAATAATTTCCGCGGATGCCCGGCAAATTTTCAAACTGATCGATATCGGAACGGCCAAGCCGACGCGTGAAGAATTATCGAAAGTCCCGCACCATCTTGTTGATGTTTTCCCGCTTGACAAAGAAATCAGCGCCGGCGCTTACGCGGAGCTCGCCGGTAAAATTGCAGCTGAGATTTTTTCCCGCAACCGCGCTCCAATTATTGTCGGAGGCTCGGGGCTCTACATTCGCGCTCTCGTTGACGGGCTATTTGATGCTCCGAAGATTGAACCGAAAGTCAAGGAAGAATTGAGGGAGAGGCTTCACTCGGAAGGAGCAAAGGAGCTTCTTGATGAATTGAAGCGCATCGATCCGGACGCGGCGCAGGGGTTGCTTCCGCAAAATTACAAACGTGTCGTCCGGGCCCTCGAAGTCTATTACTCCTCCGGCAAGCGAATTTCCGAATTGAGGAAGACACGTCCCTCGGTTGTTAATTTTAATGCCATTCAATTTGGAATTCAGCTTGACAGAAAGCTTCTATATCAGAGAATTGAAAGACGCGTTGACGAAATGGTCGGCCGTGGGCTCGTCCATGAGGTGAAGGAGATTCTGAGGCGTGGATTTGATCCGAAATTGAATTCTCTTCAAACTGTCGGCTACAAAGAAGCGATCAACCATCTCAAAGGAAAAATAAGTTTTGAAGAGATGATCTCATTGATCAAGATGAATACGCGCCGGTACGCGAAACGACAGATGACATGGCTTAAGAAAGACAAGAGGATTGTTTGGATTGAGGCGGACAATAAAGATCCGAAACAGATTGCTGAAGAAATCTGCAGCCATGCCAGTGAAAATGGATTTGTGAAAAACAGAATAGGGGCTGGTCTAAAAAAGGATTGTAATTAATTCCTAACTGGGAGTGCTTCGATCATCATATCGGCAGCTTCAGAGGCGTCTCTTGCTATCTTTACATATTTCGTACAAGATTCGAGTCCTTCGTAGGCGAGTTCCGTATCGAGGAGATCGACGACCGGTTTCCAAAAATCCGTAACCACGATGATCGGCTTTTCGGAAATCATGTTCTTGTTCATCAGCTCCCAGACGAGTGCAAGCTCAACCAGCGTTCCGGTACCGCCTTTCAGAATGATGTAACCGCTCCCAAGTTCTATTAATTTTTGAAGCCGCTCATAAAGCGTCATCGTGTGAACCTGCATGTTCACGTATTCATTTGGTGTGGGAGAGAAAACAGCGGATGTCACTCCGATGATATTTCCCTCCACCCGGGATGCTCCCTTCGACACGGCTTCCATTATGCCGCGATAGCCGCCGGTGCATACCGACAAGCCCGCCTCAGACAATTTTCTTCCGAGTAACTCGGCTTCTTGATATTCTGGGGAATCTTCTTTCGGACGACTGCTTCCGAAGATGGATACAATCCTGTTCGGTTTGTTTGGACTTAGAGCTATGTTTTCAGACACCTCGAATGTCCGTATCTGGAAAGAGTTAATTATAAATCACGATTCGCTGACCGGGTCGGATGTCGCGGTCGGCGGTTACGTTCCATTTTCTAAGTTTATTTATTGTTATGCCGAATTTCTTTGCTATGCTCCATAATGAATCGCCGCGCCGGACTCTATAGATCATTTTTGATTCTTGATTAGCTGATTCCGCGATCATGCTACTGTTATTTGCGTATCCGATGGATGGTCTCAATATTTTCAGACGCTGCCCGACTCTCACACGGTTTGTCGACAAGTTGTTCCAGCCTTTCAGGTCGGAGATACTGACTCCATAGAAAGCGGCAATCTTGGTTAGGTTCTCACGACGTCTGACTCTATGAAAAGTAGCTGAAGCCCGTTGAGAAGGAGTTGTGGTCTCGACTTTTGACGACACCTCATTTTGATTTTGCATATCAACGGAGGACACATATAACTTCATGTTGGGTTTGATCCTGGAACCGGTCAAACGGTTTATTCTCTTTAATGCTGCGACTGTCGTGTTGTAATCGCTGGCAATCGACGTAAGCGTTTCGCCTTCCTCGACGATATGAATTGAAGAGTCTGTCCGGCCCGCATCATGGTGCACCTGCCTGGATGCGAAAGCGGCGCCGCCTTGCTGTTTGTTGCGTGCGTAGAATGAGCTGTTTACCGGGATCATTAGTATTGTGCCGGGACGTATGCGGCGAGTTCTTCGAGAGAAGTCGTTCGCAAGTTTCAGCGAAGAGAGCCTGACTCCGTACCTCCTGGCGATTCCTCCGAGAGTTTCTCCTCGCCTGACAGTATGAAAAGTCCAGGTGAGTTTTGCGCTTTCAGGAAGTTTCTGATAGTTCATAGCAAATAAGGGTCCCATGCCCTGCGGTACCTTAAGCGGATAACCACCGCCATCAAAATTAGGAGGCGTCACCGAGTGCACCAATTCCGGGTTTAGATCGAGCAACGAGTCGATATCAATTCTTGTTTCATCTGCCAGCACCTTCAAATCGACGCTCTCGGGAATTATCACGGTGTCGCAAAGGGGGGGAGAGACTTCATCCACTTTGTCGTCGAATCCGTAAGTCTTCGGGTCCATCGCGATGAGAGCAGTTGCAATGTATTGCGGGACATAATTTCTTGCTTCTCTTGGAAGTCGTTTCTTTATTTGCCAGAAATCTCTCTTGCCGTGGCTTCTCCTGATCGCTCTTCCAACCGATCCACAATCATACGAAGCGAGTACTAAATACCAGTCACCGTACCGATCATACAAGTCGCGCAGGTATACCGCGGCTGCGCGCGTACACTTGATAGGATCGCGTCTCTCGTCGTACCACCAGTTCGAATGAAGTCCGTACAGTGAGCCCGTGCCTCGCGTGAACTGCCAGAGTCCAACTGCTCTCGCCCATGAGCGCGCTTTCGGGTTAAGACCGCTTTCCGGCATTGTCATATAAACAAGTTCTTCGGGGACTCCCTCTTCCTTGAAGATCCGTTTCATCATCGGTATGTAATAACCCGATCGGTAAATCCAATCCTGCATGTGCCATCTTCCGCGGGTCGTTAAAAATTCTATGTTCTGTTCGACATACTTGTTCATTACGAGGGGAACCGTCGTCTTTGTGGTCTCGGGTTGGGGAAAATTTGTGCCGCTGACGTTTATGGAATCGACAACCTGGGAGAGTTTTTCTTTCAATGCAAAAACCGATGTGCCAGGACCCAAGTTCTGCACGCTAGATATATATTTCTCGTAGTCGCCGATAATTTCGCGGCTGAGCGCAACAAAGTCGGAGTCATTTTCAATGTCAGGATAATAGCTCAAATCATTCAAAACATTTATTGCATTTTCGAATTCCATGGCAGAAGAATCCTGAGCTTTTCCTTTCTGCAGCCTCATTGCATTCGAATAATGTTCATTGGCAACCTGGAGAAGCTTATCAACTGCTTGATCATCAGTCAAGATGGAATCAAGACCATACAAAGCGGCAAACCTTGATACTTGAGCAATGCTTTGGCTATGTATTTCGATTGACGCTTTTAGGCTTGTGGTATCTAGCTGGCTGGCGTGCACAACGTCTGTCGTTTCAATCGTTTGGGTTTTTGTCAGCTTCTGGTTTGAGGAACACGAAAATGTGCTGAATGCCATCAACCCCACGAAAATTGCTAAAAATCGGCTTTTATTAAACATTTGCCTCAGTATTTCCGTAAATATGTTTCAAATAACCTACCAATATATGTCCATCGTTCTTCTTAATCAAGAAAAAGTTTAAATGTTTCTCGAAACCGCTTAACTAATCAGCAGTTAACAACGGTCGACACTCAGCATCACCTGATCGAGTTCTTTCTTCAGCCCCAGAACCATATTTTCACTTACGGTGATGGTGATGTGGATGTCTCGACGTTTCTTAATATCGGCGGTTCTTGGAAAAGCATTAGTGTTTCAGAACACCACCGGCTCTTCGTACACCCCAAACACTTTCATGAGCACAGAACACATCTCGCCGAGAGTTGCGTAAGATTGTGACGCCCGGATCAGATGTGGCATCAGGTTCGAGCCGCCTTCGGCCGCTTTTCTTAAGGCCTCAAGTGAATTTTCTGCATCAAAGTTGCTTCTTTGTGCGCGGACTTCAGCGATCCGTCTTCTCTGCTTTCCCTCCACCTCTTTTGGAATTTCGAGAAGCGGGATCTCAATTTGCTCGTTTTCTTGCACATACTGATTAACACCGACAATGACTTTTTCCTTCCGGTCGAGTTCCTGTTGATACCTGTATGCGGCATCTGCGAGTTCTCTCTGGAAAAATCCTTGCTCGATTGCGGGAAGCACTCCGCCAAGCGCCTGGATTCTTTCAAAGTATTTTTCGGCTTCCCGCTCCATGTCGTTTGTCAAACTTTCGATGAAATAGCTTCCGCCAAGAGGATCGACAGTATTTGCGACGCCGGTTTCACAGGCTAAGATTTGCTGCGTCCGCAGTGCGATAGTGGCCGCTTTCTCACTCGGCAGCGCGAGCGTTTCGTCCATAGAATTCGTATGAAGTGATTGCGTGCCGCCGAGTACTGCCGCCAACGCCTGGTACGCTGTTCGTATGATATTGTTTTCGGGCTGCTGTGCGGTTAGTGAGCAGCCTGCTGTCTGAGTATGAAACCGCAGCTTCCAGCTTCGCGGATTCTTCGCGCTGTATCTGTAGCGGATGTGTCGTGCCCAGATTCTTCTTGCGGCTCTGAATTTTGCGATCTCTTCAAAAAAATCCAAATGAGAATTGAAAAAGAAGGACAGCTTCGGCACGAACTCATCGACGACAAGTCCTGCTGCAATTCCTGCTTCAACGTATGCAAATCCATCGGCAAGCGTGAATGCCAATTCTTGAATCGCCGTCGAACCCGCTTCGCGAATATGGTACCCGCTTATTGAAATCGGATTCCATTTAGGCATCTCTTTGGTGCAGTATTCGAACATATCTGTAATGATTCTCATCGAAGGAGTCGGAGGATAAATCCATTCTTTCTGTGCAATGTACTCTTTGAGTATGTCGTTCTGGATTGTGCCACGAAGATGATTCGATTTTACATTTTGTTTTTCTGCCACGGCGATGTAGAATGCCAGCAACATTGCGGCCGGTGCGTTTATCGTCATAGATGTTGAAACTTTATCAAGCGGGATTCCCTTGAAGAGCATTTCCATGTCTGCGAGTGAGCTCACTGAGACACCGCAGACGCCGACTTCTCCTTCGGAAAGCGGGTCATCTGAGTCGCGTCCCATCAAAGTAGGAAGGTCAAATGCGACACTTAATCCGGTCTGCCCGTTTTCCAGAAGATAGTGAAATCTTTTGTTCGAGTCCTCGGGAGTCCCGAATCCGGCGAACTGGCGCATTGTCCAGAGTTTGCTGCGATACATGGTCTTGTGAATTCCCCGTGTATATGGAAATTCACCCGGGAGACCGAGATCATTGCCTACGTCCATGTTCTCGATATCGTCCGGTGTATATAGCATTTCCACCGGATAGCCGCTGATAGTGGTGAACTTAACATCCCGGAGTTTTTCGCCTTTGACTCTCTTCTCCCAATTGTCCTTCTGTTTCTTCATCTCATCGCTCGAATGTGTTATGGTATAGTCCGGTTCTCCCATTGTTCTATACGTCTTATGTTACCGCAGGCCATGGTTTACTGCTCTTACAACTGCTACGCTGATTTCATCCCTGCATGGTGTAATCCGATGATTCACGAATCCGTCAGTTTGCTATTCTACCGTCTCCGCCTTTGTCCTGCGATAACAATCTCTTATCGTAAAGGTGGCCGAGACGCACAAGAGCAGGAAACCTATCAAGAAGATCGGCCAGTCAAACGATGCCGGCCTAAAATTTTCCAGGCCCCTAGTGCCGTGTTTCAACAAGATACGAAAAATTTGCTCGGTAAACGAGTAAATTTCTGCTGCTGCTCCAAGCAAGAAGATCACAAGATTGACGCCGGCGATCGTAAGGTTTTCCGATTTTGCGCCAAAGAAAATTAAGACAGCGGACGTCAGCGTCAGCAAGAGTGAAATCAGAACCGGGCAGATAACCGGGCTGATCCATGCTACCGGGATCAGGAAAAGAACATCATAGTCCATGATCGTTCCCGGCCAGCCTGTAAACAGTTTCAAAAATATGTAATAGAAAATGTCCCATATTGCAAATGCATACACGAAGAACATACATTGCTGAAAACGATTCCTGCCCGCAAGATAGCCGACTGCCAAAAGCATGACGATGGTTGACGCTTCGCGCACAAATTCAATTCCGCTAATCTGAGGTTCCAGGAATTGAATCGGGAAAACCTGAACCGAGTTCCCAAACGCGCATTCTCGCAGATAGATTACAACGGCTGATTCAAGGTATCCCATTGCTACCGCATAGATCGTCACCGCCGCAAGTTTCTTTAATGTTGATCCTGTTCCTTTGGACAACTTATTCCCGATAGACCCTCCGATCGGAGCCTTCTGGGCATTCGGATAGCTCATTTCAAAAATTTCAGAAGACGCATTGAATGTTTCAATGTTCAAAAAAATCTTCGATCCGGATGACTCAGTTCAGTAAGAGTTTTTGAAGCGCAGGATTGTTACCGTTACCATGCGAACCAAGCAGGTTCGCCGGAGTGAGTTGTTTTGCCGGAATGACGTGGTTAAATTGACTTGCAGAGTCATCAATGAAAAAAGAAATTGCAATCCTTGGCTCCACCGGCTCCATCGGCAGAAGCAGTTTGGATGTCATCTCCAGCTTGAACGAGCAGGGCGAAGACTACCGTGTGGCTTATCTGGTCGCGAATAAGAATATCGACTTGCTATATCAGCAGGTGAAGACATACAAGCCTGTCGGAGTTGTGGTAATAGATGAACAACAAGCAATCCGTTTTTGCTCCTATCTGAACGGAGAGAAGCTGAAAGTTTTATCCGGTGAAAAAGGCTTGATGGATATAATGGCCGGCGGCGAGTTTGATATTCTGGTCAGCTCACTGGTAGGCTTCGTGGGGCTCCGTCCTACTTTGGAGGCACTGCGCGCGGGGAAAAAGGTTGCACTTGCAAACAAGGAGACCATGGTCGTTGCCGGTGAAATTGTAAATGAGACCGTGAAACGATGTAACACGACGCTTTTGCCTATCGACAGTGAACATAGCGCAATTATGCAGTGCTTATCCGGAGAAAGAAGGGAATCTGTGGCGAGGCTTATTCTCACCGCATCCGGCGGTCCTTTTTTAAATCGTGACAAATGCGAACTTGAAAACGTCACGGTCGAGGAGGCGTTGAATCACCCTAAATGGAAAATGGGGAACAAAATCACGATCGATTCTGCGACTCTGATGAATAAGGGTCTTGAAGTCATAGAAGCGCATTATCTTTTCGGGCTCCCTGCGGAAAAAATTGAAATAGTGATACATCCACAGTCCGTCATTCATTCCATGGTAGAGTTTGTCGACGGCTCGATAAAAGCTCAGCTCGGGATGCCGGACATGAAGATCCCGATCCAATACGCGTTGTCATATCCTGAACGGGTGAAGTCAAATTATGAAAGGGTCGACTTCGCTAAAATTTCGCAGCTCACATTCATGAAACCGGACGAGGAAAAATTTTCTCTGATAAAACTGGCATACGAAGCACTCAGGGCGGGCGGAACCGCAACGGCAATTTTGAACGCTGCAAACGAGGCGGCCGTAGACTTATTCCTTCAACGGAAGATAAAGTTTACTAAAATTGCCGCACTCGTCGAAGAAGGACTTCAATCCATTCCAATAAAGAGTTCTCCGGCCATCGAGGAAATATTCGAAGCCGATCGAGCAGCAAGGCTGTTCGTTTATTCCGATACGGAACATACATAAATTTTTAGCGTTGGATTGTAAGTATCAGGATCCCGTTCGATCATTTGAAATCTAAAACTCAGAATTACTGATGACATACATAATCTATTTCATAATAACTGTTGGCGTACTCGTCCTGGTGCATGAGTTCGGTCATTTCATCGCTGCAAAAAGTTTTGGAATGAAAGTCGATACCTTCTCGATCGGTTTTCCCCCACGCGCCTTCGGCAGGAAAATCGGAGAGACGGACTATTGCATATCATGGATACCCATCGGGGGATACGTAAAAATCGCTGGAATGGTCGATGAGAGTTTTGATACCGAATTCCTCGACAAACCTCCCCAGCCGAACGAGTTTCGCTCCAAGCCGATATACCAGCGCATCATCGTCGTCTCTGCCGGTGTGATAATGAATTTCTTATTGACGTTTCTGATTTTCTACGGGATAAGTCTCGTCAACGGGAGATCATACATTGCCTCAACCACGATAGGTATTGTCGATACAAGCTCCGTCGCGGCGAAACTTGGCTTTCAACCGGGCGACAAACTAATCGCGATCAACAACAAAGCGATGAACAGCTGGCAGGATATTCAGGCGGATCTGTACATTGATAATGTCGGCTCTCCGCTGGCGGTTACCCTCAACCGCGGTGGACAGGTCAGAACAATAATTGTTCCCAAGGGCTCGGCTAAGGCGGATGATCAAATCGGGATTTATCCGGATCACATGAATGCGGAAATTGATGTTGTCGATCCCAATATGCCGGCTTACAAAGCGGGACTTCGACCCGGGGACATCATATTGTCGATAGATGGAAACGAGATCGCGGCTAATACACAGGTCAGTAATTATATAAAAAAAGATAAAGGAAAATTTGCTCACCTCGTAATAAGACGGGGAAATGAAGATAAGCAGTTTCAGGTCATGCCCAATTCCGATAGTCTGATCGGCATCCAGGTTGGTGGACACTATACAGGGCCCGTTACAAAGTATAGCTACAATATGGTGTCAGCAGTTCCTGTCGGATTCATGCAGACGGTAGACGCGACGGGACTTCTGGTCAAATCTATTTGGCTGATGATAACGGGAAAGGTTTCATTCACGAAGTCGATCGGCGGCCCTATCAAGATTGCACAGCTCGCGACTCAGAGCGCCGAGATGGGCATAGGAGCTTTTCTCGGTTTCATGGCGCTATTAAGCATAAGCCTTGCAGTGTTGAATATACTTCCAGTCCCTGCGTTGGATGGTGGACATCTTGCCTTTCTTGTCTACGAATCGATTTTCAAAAAAGAAGTCCCCGCAAAAATAAAATTGTTTGCGCAGCAAGTTGGCTTTGCGCTTCTATTGCTATTTATGGCCTTTGTAATCTATAATGATATAGTACACTTCTGAATTAATGCATCGCAGGAGCTCGAACGGCTTTCGGGCGCCAGCTTCGAGATTCATGAGTGCCAGGGTTGATCACGTTTGTTCGCCCTCATAGTAAAGTAAATAATTTCAAATAGGCGCCAGCGCTGAGGCGTGACATCCATCAAAGCGTGAATTGACTCGATGTGTTTAAATTTTCCTTGAAAAGAGAGGTGTTTATGCGTTGTCTTAAACTTGGGTTGTTCATCTTCGTATTGTTTGTCGCCGCCGTTGAGTCACATGCACAGTACTCCGTTAATCTCGACGTCAACGTTCCACAATACAATCAAATCTACATTGCAGATTTAGACATCCAGAACAAGATTGCACAGAGTTCCGGTGTTCTGTTTACCGCGACACTTCGATCGAAAGCCTCGACCCCAATTCAGGTGAAACTTAATTTGTCCGTAAATGTAACTCTGGTGGGGCAGACCCCTTTCCAGGTCGCTCAGGGTACAACCACACCGCTTACATTGAATCCGGGACAACTAAAAGTCATAACCAATGTTGATTTATCAGGCCCCACCCCACCGATACAATTTGACAGCTATTCTTTCGATCAAAGTCAGTTCGACCGCATCAGAGACGTTGCATTGGCAACGGGTAAGGCTCCCGCTGGCGTCTATGAGTTTAAGTTGACTTGTTTTGATGTAAGCGGCAACCAGGTTTCAAACGACGCGGCAGGAGATATTATCGTTACCAATCCAAGTCGGATCGATCTCGTCATTCCTATTGAGGGAGAAAACGTCACAACTCTCTTCCCGCATTTTCAATGGTCCGCAAACTCCGACACCGTGATATTATCTATCTACGAAAAGTTGCCAAGCCAGCAGAGCCCGCAGGATGTAGTCTCCGGAGTACCTTTCCTGCAGCAAACAGTGGCAGGCAGCTCGTTCAACTATCCACCTTCCGGTGCAGCAGTAAGGCCATTGGAAAACGGCAAGACTTATTATTGGTTCGTTGATATCCCGCCATCTTCGACAAGAGGAAACGGGACACGGAGCGATATCTGGGATTTCACCGTCGGTGGAATTGATACGACTGGTGGAGCCGGCGTGGATAATGTAGCGGCAACAAAGGCGCTCCAGAATCTTTTGAACGGGACTCAATATCAAAGCTTGCTAAATCAGATCACGACGTTGAACGGCAATTCTTCGTACGATGGAAGTTCGCTCAACATACAGGATTTGATCGACATCCTTCAAAACATGGATAAATCTAAAATTACCAATGTTACCATTCAGTGAGGAGACGCAAATGAAAAAACATAATTCGATTTTTGCGATTGCATTATTTGCATTCGTTGCATCGATCGCTTTCATGGTGGCGACTCCTTCGAACAGCAACATCGCCTTGTTCTGGGTTGTAAAAAACACCGTTGAGAAAAAAGATTCTACCGATCAATGGGTCCAGGCAAAGAAAGGCGATTTTATTTACCCGGGCAATTTCGTTAGAACTGAAAAGGAATCATTCACCCTGGTGAAATTCAATGATGCGAGTACTCTTCGTCTGGGTTCGAACGCCGAGGTGCAAATCTACGGCGACAAGAATCCGCAGAGTGCCAACGTCAGCAGCGGCGATGTCGGCTTCACGATGACGAAGAGGACAAATGGTCAATTTGAATTCACCACCCCAACGAGCGTCGCATCTATCCGGGGTACGGAAGGAGTGGTGACTGTGCAAATGGATGGGACGGATTTTCTCACGATAGTCGAAGGACTCGTGCAATTCACAAACAAGTTTTCAAACAAGACTATCGATGTAAGTGCTGGTCAAACCGGAGAGTCGTCAAAAGACGGAGGGATAGACGTTCATCAATCTACTCAAGAAGATCTGAACAGACTGTCACAGCTGGATAACCAATTCAACCAGCAGCAGCATAAACTTGAGGTATGGTTCCTGGGAAGCGACGGAAAGCTGCACGAGGTTATTATCGAGACCCAGCAATAGTCGTGTCCTGCTTTTGGCGAAGGCGCTCGATTCAATTAAACAATCCGATGTCCCGTATGAAATTATTAATGCTTCGGGATGGGGCGCTTGTTGGAGCGGGAGAGATTGTCTTTAAATCATAGAAGAATTTTTACCGAGGAGGCATCTTGAAAATTTTCATTTACCGCGGCGGGGATTCTTTGTGTCGCGTCTTGGTCACATCTTTTACAGTTGTCTTATTTCTATTTCCAGGTTCGTCTTATGCTCAACAGGGTCAGATCATCAATATCGTAGCCGCTTCTCAGCCGGCCGAGAATGAAGCCTTGAAGGTTAAGGCAAACGTCAAGAGCCTTTCCGGCATATCACAATCGATATTGTTTTACCGTAACGATTTGTCATCAGATTTTCAACAAACGGAAATGAGCCTCGATGAAACAACGATGACGTTGAACGGCGTTGTTCCCGCCGACTATGTGGTGAGTCCTTATGTCGAAGTCTACATAAGGATAACCATGCAGGATGGTACAAGTGAGACTTATCCGTCCGAGAATCCTACTGAGACTCCTGTCCGCTTCACCGTCAGCCAGCCCGAATCTCAACAGAATATTCTTGTCATAAGTCCCGAAAGGAATCAGAAGCTGGACATAAATGACCTGATGATTGCGGCTTCGATGCTTTATGCTCCTGATTATGTGGATCGAACCAAAACTCAGTTGTACCTTGACGGCATAGACGTAACGGCGGATGCGGTCGTGAGCGGCGATATCATTGTTTACTCGCTGTCGAAGTTCCCTGTGGAAATAGCCGGCGGTATTCATACGGCGCGAGTAGTGCTTCACAAGACCGACGGAACTGAGTACGACAGTCTCGAATGGAGTTTCTTCATAACGTCACCGGCAGGACGGACGGCTGAAGAAATAATTTCTTACAGAGGACGGGGTCAAATCGAGCTGAGAGACGAGAATATCTCGGGAAGCTCAACATGGTACAACCGCGGAGATCTAAATTTCGGAGGCAATGGCTACGGCGTCGGTGTAGGAGTGAATCTCCACCTTACTTCGGAAGAAAAATCATATCGTCAGCCTCAGGATAAATATGCATTATATGCAAACACTTCATGGTTAAGCTTAAAGTTAGGTGACAGCTATCCGGCATTCAGTCCGTTGATAATGAACGGGATGCGCGTACGTGGAGTTTCCGGGGAACTTTCTGTCGGTTTCTTCAACCTTGAAGCGGCTTACGGGCAAACAATAAGGAGAGTTGATGGACAATATCTGGACACCGTGTCGACTCCGCCGGTCACCAGCTATATCAAATTGGATAGTTTGACTTACGTTAATGTCAACTACGGCACCTACAGCAGGAATCTTTTTGCGATCCGGCCCTCGTTCGATTTCGGGAGCCATGCGCAGCTCGGATTGACGTATCTGAAATCTTCAGACGCAGCGGGTTCGATCGGCCTCGGAAAAGATCCCAGCCAGAATCTCGTGCTCGGCTCCGATTTTTCCATGAATTTCGACGACCACAGGATAAATCTTCTCGCGGAAGGTGCAATGAGCATGGTCAATCAGAATATCGCCGCGGGAAATCGAACCGCGGCCGACATCGACTCGATTTCTCAATCTAATGCAGGCGACCAGATCAACAATTTTATTCCGCTGTCGACTCTCTCGAGCTTCATCACGATAAATGAATTTCTCGTTCCACTCGATCCATCAAAGCTTTCTTCTCTTGCCTGGGATGCCAATCTAAGCTTGAACTATTTCAACACATTTGCAAAGATAGGATATGTCTATCGCGGTCCCGATTACACCTCGTTCGGTCAAATGTATATCCGGACGGATATCCGAGGCTTGAATGTCGCATTGAGGCCGCGCCTTTATTCGAACCGGATCATACTTTCGATTTACTATGAGAACCTTTTCGACAATCTGCAGAAACAAAAATTTGCCACAACGCATTTTATTAACACTAACGTTGCCGCTTCGTACTTCCCGACCATCGACATGCCAAGCATTACACTCGGGGTCTCTTCTTATTCAAACTCGAATCCGGTTCCGCTAGATTCCAGTTATGCCGTAGACAATGCGACGATAAGGTACTACGTGCAGTCCAGCTATGGTTTTAATTACGTTATCAAACATTATCTGACGGTTGATTTCGGAATAAGCAATACAAACGACCACACTTTCTCAGGCACTAATCTGAGTGATTTCAACTTTGCATTTCTGCTCAACTCGGATTTCGGGGACATGCCGCTGAAGACCACGATAGGGTTCAACATAAACGGGAACAAGACTTCACCGAAGGACACGGCAGTAATCGGCGGGGCATTCAATTATACCTTCATAACATTCGGCGGCACGTACGGCTTGTTGGAGAACCAGCTTGTCGTCGGCGCGAGCTATACTCCGACTTTCGGCTCATTTTCGAGAAACATGTTTGCAGTGACTGCGAGTTACAAGGTGGCAAAATCTCAGTCGTTGAACCTGAATCTAAATTATCTTGCCGTAACAGGCTCGAACGACTTTGTCGGGTCGCTTATCTATGCCGTGGATTTTTGACTCTATCGGGATGGACCTTTGGACCCGATTCGAAATTGTTCCTGACCGCAGAGATTGAAAAGTCACGTCAACTTTGTTTGCTTGAACCACAATTTTTCTTCGCGGCACTTTCCAGTGGTTGCAGTTAAGATTCTTTTTGATTATGGTTTAAATAATGATTAAGGCTCTCGGCGGATTTTCTAAGACGCGAAAATTGATCTTGCCTCTGGTCATTGCCGCGGCCTCATCAGCCCTCGCCTTCCTCCTTTCAAGAGGCATCCCCATGGAGATTTCATTTCTTGAGACTGCACAAATGAAGACACTCGATCAGCGTTTCGAGCACCGCGGGGCAATGGACATCAAAGACTCTTCGAAGGTGGTGATTGTCGGGATAACCGATCAATCATCAGAGGCGCTTCCCGCAGGCTTCCCGTTCCCGCACTGGTACTATGCGCGAATGATCAAGAACCTTTTTGATGCGGGAGCAAAAGCCGTAGGGATCGATATCCTGTTTGAAGACTCATCCCGGATACCGGGGGATGATAAGATTTTTTCCGATGCGCTGCGAAAATACAAAGGTGTGGTATTGGCTGTGAGAAGCGAGATCGAGAGCAGCGAGAAATACAAGATCCTGAAGAGCGAGGATTTTTATCACAATATTTTCGCGGGAGCAGACAGCTCATTAGGGATGGTGTTCGTAGAGAACGATCTTGACGGAGTTTATCGCAGGTATCGTCCGATCGTTGAGATCCAGGCAGGTCAGGGGAAATACAAATTTATTCCGTCGTTTGCGTTTGCAGTCCTGTCGCAATATTTAGGATTGGGAAATCAGCTGGCTGTCAATCATGAGAGATATTTCGAAATCGGAAATCTTGAGATTCCCAAATACGACGAGACGTCGATGCTCATAAATTACCCCGGGCCGTCGGGAAGGATCTTCCCAAGATATGATATGTGGCAAGTTCTGGATGATTCTTCGTTCACTACGAAAGACGAAAAGGAAGCTGGTATTGAAATAAACGCATACTATGATTTGAAAGACGCCGGGCTGTTTAAAGATAAGATCGTTTTGGTAGGCGCATTCTCTCCCGAATCTCATGACCTGATGCCGATCTCGTTCACTCTGGGGGAGAATAATCTCGCTTACGGAGTCGAAGTTCACGCGGCGGCCATAGAAACTGTTCTCGATGGGGATTTTCTGAGACGCTCGGATGCAATCATGGATCTCGCCGAGATGTTCATAGGCGCATTCCTGATTGCATTGACCTCATTTGTATTTAAGTCCGCGCAGCGTTCGAGAATGTTGCTGGTAATCTTCATACCGTTGCTCGCTACGATCGCAGTTATCTTCATATCGTTTCAGGCAGCATTTTTGTTCTTTGACAGACAAAGAATTGTTTTGGATGTCATTTATCCGGTCCTTGGTTATGTTTTCGGTTATGTCGGTACGGTTGTTTACCAATATGTTTCGGAACGTCGGCAGAAGGCCGCTATCAAATCAATCTTCAGCAGATACGTCGATCCATCTGTCGTGAATCAGTTAGTCGATAATCCCGAGCTTGTTAGATTGGGCGGAGAGAAAAAAACGATGAGCGTCCTTTTTTCCGACATAGCCGATTTCACAGGTGTCAGTGAAAAACTTTCTCCCGAAGAGCTGGTCGCCCACCTGAATGAGTACCTGACAGAAATGACCGGGACGATTTTCCAATACAGCGGCACACTGGACAAATACATCGGTGATGCCATCATAGCATTTTGGGGAGCGCCGATCGAGCTTAAGGATCATGCCTTTCGTGCCTGCCAGACTGCGATGGAGATGACGAGAAAATTGGGCGAGCTTCATTCAAGGTGGACCAAGGAGGGGAAACCTTTGCTGGATTTCAGGATTGGAATTAATTCCGGCGAGATGGTTGTTGGAAACGTGGGAGGGAAAGAGCGTTTCGATTATACGGTGATCGGGGACAATGTTAATTTGGCTTCCCGCCTCGAGGGTGCGAACAAATTCTACAGGACGAAGATTCTTCTAAGCGAGTTTACCCACGAGCTGGTCAAAGAAAAGGTCTTTGCGCGTGAATTGGATTTGATAGTCGTGAAAGGGAAGACGCGTCCCGTAAAAATATATGAGCTATTGTCGGATAAAATTGAAAGCGTAAGCAAAGAAGAGAAAGAGCTTGTGGATCTCTATTGCTTCGGGATTTCAAAGTACAGGAACCGGGAGTGGGGAGCCGCGGCAGACTTCTTCGAGAAGGTGATTTCATTGGATCCATCCGATTATCCTTCCGAAATGTACCTCGAACGAAGCAAGGTTTATGAAATTGATCCGCCTCCCGATGATTGGAACGGCGTGTTTGTCATGGAGACGAAATAAACAGGCTGCAGACAGGTTATGGCGATTGTCGTTGTGTCTCAATCGCCTGCCGTTTAAATTGATTTCATGAAAACCGATCGGAAAGAGCAAAGAGCGAAGAGCAAAGTTAAATCGGGAGCGGCGTCCGAAAGGCCTGCAGCGCCGAGTCAAGCGGGAGACGATGTAAAATTCGATAGAGCACTTAGACCTAAGCTACTGAACGACTTTGTCGGTCAGAAGAAGATTGTAGAGAAGCTGCGCGTTTTCATCGAGGCTGCAAGAAAAAGGAAAGAATCTCTTGATCACGTCTTGTTGATGGGGCCGCCGGGATTGGGGAAGACCACCTTGGCGAATATCATCGCAAACGAACTTCAATCGGAGATCGTTTCCACGACAGGTCCGTCTTTAGAAAAACCGGGAGACCTCGCGGGAATATTGACCTCGCTGGAGACAGGTGTTGTCTTATTTATCGACGAAGTCCACAGGATGCCGCCGGCTGTGGAAGAAATTCTGTACGGCGCCATGGAAGATTACCGGCTCTCGATTGTCGTTGATCGCGGGCCCGGTGCACGCAACGTCCAGCTTGATTTGAAGCCGTTCACCCTTGTTGCGGCCACGACGCGCGCTGGACTTCTAAGCAACCCTTTCAGGTCAAGGTTCGGCATTATTGAACGACTCGAATATTATGAAGACGGAGAGCTTAAGAAAATTGTCAATCGTTCGGCGGCCATTTTGAAAGTTCCGATTGAAGAAGATGCCGCTTTTGAAATCGCGAGGCGCAGCCGTGGCACGCCTAGAATAGCGAATCGCCTTTTGCGGCGGACGAGGGATTTTGCGGATGTAAAGGGGAAAAACAGAATCGATGTCGAAACCGCACGGGATGCGCTCGACCGCCTGGAAGTTGACAAGACCGGGCTCGACGAAATGGACAAAAAGATTTTGTCGACGGTAATAGATTTCTACAAGGGTGGGCCGGTCGGTGTAAGTGCCATAGCAGCGGTGGTGAGCGAAGACAGCGGAACACTCGAAGAAGTTTATGAACCTTTCCTGCTGCAAAAAGGCTATTTGAGACGGACTTTGAGAGGGAGGGAAGCTACGGAAAGAGCTTATGAGCTTTTGAACAAGAAGAAAACGGCCCCTTCTTCACAAACGGAGATAGATGGGTTGACCAAGCAGTGAGAAGCAAACGGTAAGCAGATTTTATTTGTCCAAAATCAAGAATTATCCCCCTCTCCCGCCGAAATTTTTCCAAAGAGACACTCTTGAATTAGTCCCGGAAATTCTCGGCAAAGTCCTTGTCCGGAAAATCCGCGGAAAAATGCTGTCTGGCAGGATTGTCGAAATCGAAGCCTACATAGGAAATGATCCTGCGAGCCACGCGGCGAACGGAATGACTGAAAGAAACAAGGTCATGTTCGAAGACGGCGGGCTCTCTTATGTTTATTTCACCTATGGCATGCATTTCTGTTTCAATATTGTCACCGGCAAGAAAGGATTTCCTGCGGCACTCCTCGTGCGGGCTCTGGAGCCGCTGGATGGAATCGAAGTGATGAAAAAGTTCAGGGGGACAGATGTCATCACAAATCTGACAAACGGTCCTGCAAAGCTTTGTCAGGCGATGAAGATCGACCGCAAATTGAATGGAGTCAAACTGGACTGCAAAAATTTTTTTATCGCGGATGATGGATTCGTTGTCGGGAAAAAAGACATTGAGTGCTCCACGAGAATTGGAATCAAGGTCGGAACAGATAAGGAATGGAGATTTTTCTTAAGGGGGAATGAGTTCGTGAGCAAGCGCTAAAATAGATATATGGCAGTCTCTTCTGATCTTATCCCAGGAAGAACAAGTTGAGCTGGGGAAGGAATATCACGTAAAGCGCCCACATTGTAAGACCGAACGAAATCGGGATAGCGATATTGTCGTCCACGATGCTGTAAGACAGGACTTCGGCGAACGACGCGACCACAACCGAAGCCGTGCCGATCAAATATTCAACAGCCGAATAATTTATTTTTGGTGTCAGAGCGACGGCCACCATACCCGCAACTATAAATGCAAAAGAGCCTTCGTAACTTTTCGGCACATTTCGGGCCGGGAAAATTCTGTGCTTTCCAAATCTCTTTCCGAAAACCGCCGATGCAGCGTCGCTGAGAATCAAAACGGGAAAACTGTTTATCATGACATACTTCGGAAATATTGCCACGCAAATTACAGCGGAGATCAACATGAATGTTGCGCCGTTCAGCGCGTGCTTCTTCTCGTCGACTTCATGCCTGCGAAGAAGGAATCCGAAAAACCTGTAGAAGAATCCGGAGAAAATCGGAACTTCGTATCGTGCCAGGTCTGCAATAATGAAAATTATGGTTAGCGGTACGAGGATTATCAGAGCCGCCTCTTTTGAAATGAAATAATAAACGACAGGGATCGAAAGAGAGAAGAGGTGGATCGCCTTTCTGACGAGTTCTGCTCTGAAATTTACATTGTCTCTGAGTGCGGTTTGTTCGGTCAGATTATCCAGTCCTCCGGAAGGTGCGTCATGTCTCGGATGATTTTGATTTTGAAGCGGCTCGATGATTCTTCTTAACTTTTGGTGGAAGTTGTTGTGGTCTGTCCCGATTGGCTTCCATCCATTCGGGATTCTTCGGGCTGCGTTCCGTTGCCATTCGGTTTGACGAACGGGGGAAGCTCCTCGCCTTTTATTGCCTTGCCGATCTCATCCGCATCAAGTATCTCACGCTCGAGCAACGCCGCTGCAAGTCTGTCTAATGCATCTTTGTGGTTGTTGATTATATTCTCCGCCCGACCCATACACATCAGGACGATTGATCTTATCTCACTGTCGATCTCGATCGCGGTCTTTTCGCTGTAATTTCTATGTTTTGTAATTTCACGTCCGAGGAAAATTTCCTGCTCATTTTCTCCCCACGTCAACGGACCAAGTGTGTCGCTCATTCCCCATTCACAGACCATCTTGCGGGCGATATTGGTTGCCTTCTCGATATCGTTCCCCGCGCCGGTAGTGAACTTGTTGAAAATAATTTTCTCCGCCGCGCGTCCACCGAGCGCATAAGTTATCATGGCCATAAGATATTCGCGGGAATACGTATGCTTCTCGTCGATGGGAAGATATGTAGTCACACCAAGAGCTCTTCCTCGCGGTATGATGGTCACTTTGTGGACGGGGTCCGCCTCAGGAACCATCTTCGCAACGAGCACGTGTCCGGATTCATGGTATGCGGTTACTTTTTTCTCTTCGTCGGAAATGATCGTGCTCTTCCGCTCCGGTCCCATCATGACTTTGTCTTTTGCCTCTTCCATATCCGCCATCGATACGCTTGAGCTGTTTCTTCGGGCCGCTAACAAGGCAGCCTCATTGACAAGATTCGCGAGATCTGCTCCGGCAAACCCGGGCGTTTCCTTCGCGAGAATGCTTAAGTCCACTTCAGCAGACAATGGAATATTCCGCGTGTGAACCTTCAGAATCCCTTCTCTTCCTTTAACGTCCGGTCTATCGACTACAACCTGGCGGTCAAATCGTCCGGGACGAAGGAGAGCAGGATCAAGAACGTCAGGCCGGTTTGTGGCAGCAATTATTATGACGCCGCTGTTTTGCTCGAAGCCATCCATCTCCACGAGGAGCTGATTCAAAGTCTGCTCGCGTTCGTCGTGACCTCCTCCGAGACCTGCGCCGCGGTGCCTTCCGACTGCGTCAATTTCATCTATGAAGACTATGCAGGGCGCATTTTTCTTTGCCGTATCGAAAAGGTCGCGGACGCGGCTTGCTCCGACACCTACGAACATCTCGACGAAGTCGGCACCGCTGATCGAGAAGAATGGAACACCGGCTTCTCCTGCCACAGCCCTTGCTAAAAGCGTTTTGCCCGTACCGGGAGGACCAAGCAGAAGAACACCGCGCGGAATTTTTCCACCTAACCGCTGAAATTTCGCCGGCTCCTTAAGAAACTCTATGATCTCCCCGAGCTCCTCCTTTGCTTCGTCGGCGCCTGCAACGTCATGGAACGTTACTTTTACCTGACTTTCAGTCATGAGTTTAGCGCGGCTCTTGCCGAAGCTGAAGATTCCTTTGGTGCTGTTTCCCTGCATTCGCCGCATGAAAATCAGCCAGATCGCCCCAAGGAAAATCCACGGCAGGAAACTGATCAGACCGTTCACCCACTGGTCGCTTTCTTTGACGAAATTGAATTTCACACCTTCCTTCTGCCATTGAGCAACGACGTTTGGATCGGCGGCCTGGGGCAGGAATACGATGAACTTTTCAATCTTGATCCTCTTTCCAGCATCAGTCGTGATCTCCGTCGGTTCTTTCAGCGTGCCGTGGAAGTCGAAATTGTTTATGTCCGATTTTTTTATGATCGCTTCCTTTATTAGTCCGGAATCTAAAAGTGTCTGGTACTGTGTGTAAGTAATTTCCGTTTCCTGGTTATCACTTCCCCTAAAAAGGGTCATGACCAGGAAAACCGCGAGAATTATCGCCGCCCACCCAATTATGATCCGGCCCGTTCTCCAATTGAAGTCGTCTTCAGGCTGCTGACTCGACTTCCTCTTGAGGTTCGGAGGCCTTCTTCTTAGATTGCCATTTTTGTTTCTATCGTTTTGTGGATTCGGCATCAAAACTCCTATCGCCTATTTATCTAAAATATATATCGATCTCAAATTTCTAGCTTTCTGTGCGTAATCCAGTCCATAGCCGACTACGAAATGGTTGGGAATTTGAAAACCTATATAATCTACTTTAAAATCGATTCTAACGCAATCACTCTTGTAGAGAAGCGTAACAACGGCAAAAGATCGCGGGTTCTGTTTCATAATGAGCTGTTTTATGAAACCTATTGATATACCTGAGTCGATTATGTCCTCGACGATGATTATATCCCTTCCCGTAACCTGACAATTCAAGTCCTTTAAAAGTTTCACATTCCCGGAAGAGATCTTAGCATCGCCGTAGCTTGAAAGTTTAAAAAAATCTATCTCGCAGTCTAAATCCACCCTGCGTATCAAATCGGAAAAGAATATGAAAGCTCCGTTAAGGATTCCAATGAAAATCGGCGTTTGACCGGAATAGTCGCGCTCTATTTCTTTTGCAAGCTCTTCTACTCGTTTTTGAATCTCATCCTCTGAGATAAAAAGACGAAATCGTTCGTTGTTTATTGTTACAACTTTTTCATTTATAACCGAACTCAAGTTTCAATACTCTCCTTGTTTTTTCCGTAATCTTAAACCTGTCGTCAACTCTCAGCCCGCATACCCAGATTATTCCATCCTTGCCTGACAACACCAACACATTATTTTTCTGATAGATAGGGATTTTCTGATCCACCAGAAAATCGCTGATTTTTTTGTGGCCCTTCATTCCGAGCGGCGTAAACGAATCTCCGGGGTGCCAGCTCCGAAGCGTAAGGGCATCTCCTGCATTGTCCGCATCAACAAATTCAACAACCGGAGAAAGCGAAAAGTTGACTTCGCCTTTTTCGACAACTTCGGTGTTAAGGTAAAACTCTTCAAACTCATATTTCTTCCCGGGAATTATTTCGGCGACGAAGTCCGCGGGCTCTTTCGGATTCTTTATGAAGACCAGATTATACCTGTCTCTGAATACGACGACATCGCTCCCTAATTCTATTGAACTCCCCGTTTCGGAGTTTATCAGGTCCATGACGGCGTGGACTTTGTTGTAGTCTACTTCTCCCCGGACAAATTCCTTCAGTGCCGCCATGATCATGTTTTCGCGGATGAAGAGAAGAGTGTTTTTCAGTTTGAAAATATCCAGAACGAGCTTCTCCCCTTCGAAATTCTTCGCCACGCTGGAATAGAGAAGCTTCACCTCGTTGCTTATGAATGAGTTCATCTCCTGAAAAATTTCAGCGGTTCGATTAAGTGTGGCGATTACCGCAGGATTGATCTTTTCTTGAATCTGAGGGATTGTCGAATGGCGGATTACGTTGCGCATGTAATAATTTTTTATGTTTGACGAATCTTCACGGTACTTGAGACTTTTTAATCTCGCATATTGTTCTATCTCTTTCCGTTCCGCAAACAGAAGAGGTCTGATTATATGTCCTCGTTTTACCGGAATTCCTCCGAGACCGTTGGCGCCCGAGCCGCGCAGCAGATTAAATAACATGGTTTCGGCGTTATCGTTTGCATTGTGCGCAGTGGCGATCCTTGTAAAATTCTTCAATATCATAACCGTTTCTAGAAATTTGTAACGGATTTCTCGCGCACCGGCTTGAAGCGATGTTTTGTGTTCTATGATAAACGCCCGTGTGTCAACCCCATGCACGAAGCACTCGATCCCGCTGCTCTCCGCCAGGTCCTTTACGAACTTTTCATCTTCTTCGGATTCACTGCCGCGGAGCTTGTGATTGATATGTGCGACGGCGATTTGCATTTGCATGCGGTTCTTCAACTCCATCATCAGATCCAGGAGCACGGTGGAGTCTATTCCGCCAGAGACGCTCACGATGATCTTGTCGTTCTCGGAGACGAGCTGGTGCTTTCTGATGTAGTTCTCGAACCTATTAAAGAAATCGCGCAGCATAACTTATTCTTTTCGAAACCCTCACGAATCTCCTGAACTGAGGGCCGGTTTTTTCAAAAAAGTTATAACTCGCACGCATCAATTGCAATTTTCGACCATGATACAACCCCCTTTTCATTGAAAGGCAGATGAGTTATATTATTGGTTCGCGAGGTGCAGCCCGGCCGGAGCGTGGTGCCTTTGGTGCCAAAGCCGCGGGTCGGACGTTACACTCTAAGACGATACAAAGTTCTTTAACTTTTGTCAGAAGAATTCGGGGCGTGGCTCAGTCCGGTTAGAGCACTTGGTTTGGGACCAAGGGGTCGTGGGTTCGAATCCCTCCGCCCCGACAAAAAGATTAAAGATGGAATGAGGTCGAGGATTCTGTGCCGAGGGCGGACTGGCTCCGGCTGAGAATTCGTCGGACCTGAGTTGTTTGCTTAACGTTCAGCTTGATTTTTTTTCCCACCTCGGCTATATTTTTACCGGAACGTGTCTGTTCATTGAAGTAATTTGGCACGCAAGTGCGGGAATAGCTCAGTTGGTAGAGCGCAACCTTGCCAAGGTTGATGTCGCGGGTTCGAGTCCCGTTTCCCGCTCGACAATAGCTCATGGCTGACAGTTCATAGCTCATAGGGAAACAATTTTGTTTATTGTATTTGAAATGCCTTACCACGAGCTGTGAGTCATGAACTATGAGCAAAAATCTGGCGACGTACCCAAGTGGTAAGGGAGAGGTCTGCAAAACCTTTATGCGGCGGTTCGAATCCGCCCGTCGCCTCTCCGCCGGAATTCAATTCGGCTCCGGCGTAAGCCCCCATCCTCCTGCTCCAAAGTGGTCCTTTGGATCATTCTCACGCGACGTGAGAAGTGTACTCCCAAACTTATCTCGGAGTTTTTATGAAAACTATTTTGGTCGTTGACGACGAAAAGGACATCGTTCAACTCATCAGGTATAATCTCGAGCGCGAAGGTTTCAGAGTTGAAGCAGCGTCAGACGGAAATGAAGCTTTGAAAAAGGCGAACGAAGTAAGACCGGATCTTATATTGCTCGACATAATGCTTCCGGGGAAAGACGGCTACGAAGTCATGAAATCTTTGAACCAGAATGAAAAGACGTCGAACGTACCGGTGATTTTCCTGACTGCCAAGAGCGCCGAGTTCGACGAAGTACTGGGATTGGAGTTGGGCGCGGATGATTATATAGTCAAACCTATTAGTCCCCGCAAACTTGTCTCGCGTATTCGCGCAGTGTTGCGGAGAGCGGAAGGAGTAAAAACCGAAGACGGCAAGAATATCGACTACGGCAGAATCCTGATCGATAGGGAAAGTTACATGGTGAAGATAGAAGGAGAGCATGTATTTTTCCCGAGGAAAGAATTTGAAATATTATATTACCTTGCATCTCACGAAGGAAAAGTCATCTCTCGTGAGACTCTTCTAAGCAGGATTTGGGGTGCAGAGGTCTATGTCGGAGACAGGACGGTCGATGTCCATATCCGCAAGATTCGGGAGAAGTTAGGGGATCATGCGAACATGATCGAGACGATCAAAGGCGTCGGTTACAAATTCAAAGCCGAATGAATAGACTTCTTCATTCACGTAAAATAAAATTAGCCTTCGCGGTGATTTTTGGAATTGCCGTGTATTTTCTCACGATGCTGGTGGAAAATATTTTTTCATCCGGGATTTCCTTCGGCGAGAACCATCTCGTGCTCGCCGGAATTCTCAGCACCGTCTTGCTTTATCTGTTCGAAGAAGTCTTTTACTCTTACAGCGCCCGGCAGTCAAAGATATTGAGCACGATCGTGGATGCTCTTCAGAGAATCAGTGCCGGCGACTTGTCCGTGCAGCTGCCCAGAACCGGCTCCGTGGAATTAAAACAAATCAGCGAATTGACAAATCAGATCGTCGGGAACCTGAAGAGAGACATAGCAAAGTTTGAAAAATTGGAGAGAGTCAGGAGTGAATTCCTTGCCAATGTTTCTCATGAGTTGCGTACGCCGATATTCAGCATACAGGGTTTCATAGAAACCCTGATTGACGGAGCGATAAGTGATCCGAAGGTCAACAGGGAATTTCTTCAGAAGGCACTCGAACACTCCGAACGCTTGAACGTTCTGTTGAACGACCTCATAGAAATTTCCCGGATCGAAAGCGGCGAGATGAGAATGAGCTTTCGGTACTTCGACATAACCAATTTCCTGAGAAATGTCGTTCAAGAGATTTTGCCGAAGGCGGAAAAGAAGTCTTTGAAGATTGTTCAGTGCTTCGATTCGAGTGAGGTTCTTGTCCTCGGTGATAAGGATAGACTCAGGCAGGTTTTAGATAATTTGATAGACAATTCAATTAAATACACCGACCGCGGCGGGACGGTAGAGGTCGGATTCGAGGAGTTTCCTAATTCGGTCAGAGTATTTGTGAGAGACAACGGTGCCGGGATAGGTGAGGAGCATCTATCCAGAATCTTCGAGAGATTTTACCGGGTCGACAAAGATAGAAGCCGGAGCGTCGGTGGAACGGGGCTTGGCCTCGCGATCGTAAAACATATAATTGAGGCGCATAATAGTAAGGTTGAGGTGAAAAGCGAATTGGGAAAGGGATCGGAGTTCAGTTTCGTTTTGAAAAAGTAGCGGCGATTGCGCGCGACTACTTAACAGTCTGTATTGAGAATGAAGGAGAAGAAATATGCATAGACATTTTGAAGATTTACTCGAAAACCTGAGATCAAATCTGATTAAAATGGGAAGCCTTGTTGATGAGCAGCTTGAGTTGGCCTTGCGTGCGCTGCACGATGGCGACTTGAAGACCACTGAAAAAGTGTACGAGAACGAAAAGAAGGTAAATGAATTCGACAATCTTTTGGATAAGCAGGTCGACGAGATTATGGCACTTGAGCAGCCGGTCGCCGCAGATCTGCGTCTCGTGGTTTCTGCAATAAAGATGAATCATGAACTCGAAAGGATAGGAGATGTGGCTGTAAACATCGCCCAGCGTGTCAAGCCGCTCCTAAATTACGCGGATCTTGTCCGCAGAACCGCAATTCTCGATATGGGTGATGTGGCGAGGAAAATGGTACATGATGCCATCGATTCTTTCATTCATGGCGATCCTGAATTGGCACAGCAAATCTGCAAAAAAGATGATGTGGTCGACGAGATGAATCGTAATAAATTCAAGTTTGTAATTGAAGAGATGGAGAAAAATCCGAATTTGATCGAGCCCGGCGCACACTTGATTGTGGCGCTGAAACACATTGAAAGGGTAGCCGATCACGCAACGAACATCGCCGAAGACGTGGTGTTTCTAGTCGATGCGAAGATAATTAAGCACCACGCGGCAGAGAAAGCTTGAAAAAACGGAAACTTTGCCGGGCTGACATTTTGTCATACTAAATCCTGAACGGTCGTCGGATTCCATTTGCAGGATTTCGGAGTCTCACCGCTCCATGTTTTTGGATGTTGAAATTCCTGCACAGTCGTCAGACCATCTTAATCTGGGGTTATCTCGCGGGGGCGGAACAAGTTTATCGCTACGCTCTTGAAATAAGCCTTAGAGGTAGTCTAAACGTACGAATTTCCATGAACATGCGGGAATAATTATTTTTTGCCAGATGCCTTGGCTTATTGATATTCAACGCCGGGTTTAATAACTTACAAAAGGATTTTTGCGCAATTACATGCTTTTTAAGAAAACCCAAAATATCAGGCCGGCTACCCAACAACCACAACAACCTGCCAGTACACGACAGGAGATTGCCGCTCACCTTAGAATGGCAGATAAGCACATCAGAGAAGGCAATCTTGCAGAAGCCAAAGTGGAACTGGATGCCGTGAGGGCAATCGAGCCGAATAATGTCTATGCTTTGGCTCTTGAGGAGAGAAGACAGGCACTCGAGAAAGCCACGAAGGAAGGGGAAGTTCCTGCCGAAGAAGCCGCTAAGCCTGAAGCGGCGGCGGCGGTAGAAGAAAAACCATCTGAGAAACCGCCTGTTGCAGTCGACGAAGAAACAATAAGAGCCGAGATCGAGCAGCGTCTCGAGATCGAGTACAACAAGAAATTCACCGAAGAAATTCGCAAGGCTGAACAGCGCATAGCGGAAGCTCTCAAGAAGGAACGTGAATGGCAGGAAGCGGAACGTGCATCTTTGATTGCAAATCTCGAAAAGGAGAAAGACAAATTTAGAAGGGAATTAGAGAAGCAATCGAAAGATGCCTTTGAAATTGAAGTGGGAAAGATGGAAGCGACTTACCGGCAGCAATTATCTGCCGAGCGCAAGAAGGCTGAGGAAGAAACTCGTGCAGAGATGAGCGCGCTGTATGAAAAGTCGATGAATGAATTAAAGGAATCGGCGGTCAAAGAAAAGCGTCAACTGCTGGAAAAAGAGCGCAAAGCACTTGAGGAAAGTAAGAAACAAATGGAGGACGAGTTCCAGAAACGACTTTCTGGAGAGCTCGCAAAAGGGAGAAGTACATCCTTAATAGATCACGAAAAGGAACGGGAAAGATTTGAATCGGAAACGAGAGCCAAGCTTCAACGAGAGTTTGACGACAAGCTTGACGCAGATAGAAGGCGGATCGAGGAACAGATCAGGTTACAGCATATGGATCTCGAGAGGTCCTACGAAAATCGCCACGGTAAACTAGAACGTGAAACACAAATTGAGCTCAATCGGCGTCTCGAAGAGATTAAGCTGAACGAGCAGAGGGAATTTGAGCGGAAGCATAGCGAACTGCGAACCCAGCTTGAGAGCGAATACACCGTAAAGCTCGCTGCCGAGCTGGCAAAAGAGCGCGAGCGAATAGAGAAGCAGGTTGAGGTAGAATTAAAAGGTCGGCAGTCCAAGCTCGAATCGGATAGAAAGAAGGTTGTGGGCGAAGAGCAGTCCAAGCTCGACGAGGCACGCACCATCATGAAGATGGAGATGGAAAAGGAAATCGAGCGAAGAGTTGCAGACGCAAAGAATTCGGTGGAGACGATTTACAAGGAAAAACTAAAGCTCCTTGGCGTTAAGCTGCCCGATACGCGCGAAGAAAAGCTGAGGATATACGTTACTCGTTTGAGGGAAGCCTGGGAGGCTCCTCCGGTCACTCCAGAAGCAGCCCGCGAGCTTATGCAGCTTCGCGATATTTTCAATTTGTCGTTTGAAGACCATATCGAAATGGAAGGAGAGGTGCGTCTCCAGGTTTACGTGACCGAAGTGGAGAAGGAAATAAAGAGAGGTCATATAAGACCGAATGATGACAATTCGCTCGAGGAATTGAAACGCCGTTACCAGATTACCCCTGAAGAGCAAAAGAAGCTTGAGCCCCACATCCTTTCAGCGTTCCAGCGTGCCATAATGAAAGCGGTTATTCTTGTCGTCGATGATGAGGCTGGATTTCTTGAAACAGTGAGAGCCGTCCTTGAAGGATACGGATACAGCGTCTTGACTAAACAAAGCCCCACGGACGCGCTGAAACTTCTAGAGACAACGAATGTCGACATGATCATTGCCGATGTCATGTTCTCGGGTACGGAAGGCGATGGGTTCTCTTTTTACGAGCGCGTTCAGAAAATTCCTCACCTGAAGAAGGTTCCTTTCGTCCTTATGAGCGGGCTGCATGAGAGCTTTTTCGTACGCACGGGAATTCAACTCGGCGTCGATGATTATTTGACGAAACCGGTCGATCCCGATATGCTTGCTGCGGTTGTAGAAGGCAAACTTAAGAAATACAAATCTCTGCGCGAAGCGGACTAGTTTTCCCTCCTTTTCAGTCACGGCACATCGAACCCAAACCTGTCTTCCTTCCTTTGATGACTTCCGCCGAAATTTTGGGCTCAGCCTCTCCAAAGATATTGCAGCTTCACAAAGAATTGACGGCCTGTTTGCCTTATCCCGAATTCGTCGCCGTAGTTTGTGAGATTGTCGGTTGATCCGGCATAGAATATTGTAAAGGGGTTAAGCTTGTAGCTGAAGAGCGGATCGATTTCGAGGGCTTTATTGAACTGATCGTACTGGCCGATCAGCCTCACGAAAATCCGATCGCTGAACTGATATATCGCGGATATCCTGGAGATGTATCCGTCGAAAAGAAGATTGCTTCCGACGGTATCGACAAGTCGCGACCGCGAATAATCCAGCGTTAAAGAAAGTTTTGACGTCGGCTTTAAGATTAGTTCTGCGGTGATATTGTGGCCGTTGCCAAGTGTGGTATTGTCCGCGCGGTATATGAACTTTCCGACAGCAGCGGAAACATTCAAGTTCACCGCGCTCGAGGGTCTGGTATATAGATTGAAGATCCATCTGTGCACGCCAAAAAAATTTACCGAATGATATAGCTCATCGTTGACGAGTAAGTAATTAACGGATAACTGGGTTTGACTCTTCAGTTGTGTGAACGGTGTCAAGACTATCCATCTTTCCTTCCTTGCGTTCTCATAATCAAAATGCAGGAACGAATCCAGATCGATCCCCCACCAGTCTATCAGAGATGTATTAGGATAAAACTGCAGAGTATGATCCATCTCGAGCGTTCTCAAATCGTTTGCGAATATGTATCCGTCTTCCGCTTGGAAAGTCGGGGAGAGATCTCTGTACGTGAATCTGAAACTATAAATTCTCGCATCTCTTCTAAAGTCCGCCTGAAATGCTGTTCCATCATACTCCTGTCCATCGAAAGCCTTCGTGAATTTTGTGTCTCCAAAATGAGATGTGTCCGAGACTATGCTTGTATCGTTCAGTTCTCTGGTGTTCGAATAGAGGAATTGTCCGTCGAAAGTGTAGTTGTCACCGAAGAACAAATCCCAATCGAATCCTCCGACGTAATTGTGCGAGTTCTCGAAATTTCTGCCGGTTCCAAGTGCGCCGACAAAAGATTGTGCTCCGAAGTCGTACTTGGCTCTGAGGACATTAGAGATGGATTGATGTGAAGTCGAAAATGAATTATCACCCGCGTTGTCGAGTACGCTTCCTTCCTCACCTGCAATGATAAAGGCTGAATTCCTGTCTTCCGCCCCGAGGTAAGCCAGGGTCAGCGGTCCTGTTTTTTCCATGACCTTCGTTGCTCCTAGAGGGTTGTTGATCATGCGAGAGTAATACGCCTGGATCGTCGTGTTGAAGAGATCGTTCCCTTCGATGAAGAATGGCCGCTTTTCGGGATAGAAAAGAGCGAATGTCGAATTAACACTTATCTGAGTAGCGTCAGATTCAACCTGACTGAAATCGGGATTGGCGACGCCTTCTATTGAGAAACTTGGGTTTGGGGAATATTTGCCGCCGATACCGAATCTTCCTATAACCGGCCCATCGGAGAATCCGGAATTCGGATCGCTATTGTCGTTAGTCGACCCGCTTTCCAATCCCATCGCATAGGGCAACAGTTCCAGACCACCGATTGACTGAAGTCCTTCGAGACCGTCCAGGGTGCCCTCCTGGCATAAAGGACATGGGTCGTTCAGATCCAGTCGCAGCCACGAATATTGGTAACGGCTTTCGCGCGGCAGATTTCTCAGAAACTCTATTCCCCAGTCCTGCACGCCCGACGCTGGGAAGCGAAGACTTTTGAACGGCAATGCGATTTCTACTGTATACCCGCTGTCGTTCAGCGCTCCCTTCGAATCCCAGACCGCGTCGAAGTTCGCGTCTTCGTTGTTCCCGGTTCTCATAAGATCACCCTGGATACCGAGAGGATTAACGACGAACTCGTATGCCTTTTGGTGGCTCAGGTATGTATCGAGGAACACCATCACAAAATCATCGTCAAAAATATTGTCCCGGTCTGTGACATGAGCCCTTATTTGAGATGGATGCGTATCGTGGCAAATAAATCCAACGTACAAATAGCTGGAGTTGTATAAAATCATAACGGTCGTTTTTTGTTTCGCGGGCAAATTGTAGCCGGGTTGTATTTCGTAATTTATTTCGATTCGAGGTGCCAGCTGCCAATGAGGATCTGTGAGTTTGCCGGTAAGGGCGATATCCCCGTCTATCTTGACCGCCCTGACGTATTTTGATTGATTCGTTGAATCCAGGTCTGCCTTGGCGGATATGGGTAAGCAAATAGACATGATTGCACCCAACAGAATCGTACTCCTCAAGTTCTCCTCCTTTTGACGAAGATACGGATGTCTCAGAAAATCGTTACAGAAAAATTCTTGTTAGATCTGACTTTGTGATGATTTCGGGATGTGAGGATTCTTATCGGTTCTCCATCTGACCTCGCGGGGCAGGAAACATCACCGATTACACTTTTCCGACGATCAATGCAATTAAGCCGAAGACCATCATCAGTTTATAACCGAAACTTGCCTCAGAAAATCCCCGTCTGGAAATGAGCAGGTACGATATATATGCCCCGATCGGAAGGATTGTCAAACCGCAGACCGTGAGGAACTGTATGGGAAGAATTCGCAAGTCAAAGGCGCCCCAAACCATGAATAGTAGTATTGCAGTTAACGCGATAGAAATGTAGGCGGATGCTGCAGTCCCAAATTTCGTAGCGATTGTTTTTACCCCAATCTCACCGTCGCCTTTGACATCCTCGGCATCTTTTATTATTTCCCGAATTAAGTTTGTCAGGAACGCGAACACTGCCGCCGGATATACATCCACGAAATCTTTCACCGCTGCACCGGCATATATGAATGTGAGCCCGGTGACCAGTGCGACGGTGAAGTTTCCGAAAAAGACGGACCGTTTCAATTTAAAGCTGTACATGAATATGAAGACGGCAGCGACGATGGCGATAATAAACGAATGGAAACTTAACCCGGCGCTCGCGATCAAGCCGGCGGTTGTGACAACAAAGTAAAATATTTTCGCTTGGCGTGTTGAAAGTTTTCCGGATACAAGCGGTCGGTACGGACGGTTTATTTTGTCGATGTCCATGTCGAACAGGTCGTTCACCGCGTTTCCCCCGGCCGTAATGAGAGATGCAGCTATTGCGGCCACGAAGATTTCCCAGCTCTTTGCGATGTCTACTCCGCAGAGTATGCCTGCACATTCAACGCTCAGGAAGGTTATGATAACGTTTCCGATGCGTGCTAACTTTAAATAGTATTTCATTTTCATCTCTCGGAACTCAGCATTTAGCTGTCAGTTTTTTGACAAGCGCATGTTCAGTCATTTTCCCCTGTTGCTTTTATTTCCTTTTGACCATCTAAAACCGATTCACGATTCCGAAATGTATCTTGCCTTCGACGAACGAATCGCCTTTACCCAGCGCATAGCTTGCTTTAAGTATGCCGATCCCGGTTTCCACCTGTGCTCCCGCACCGTAGCCGTAAGCCGAAAGCGAGTTGGCTGGAACGTTTGCGATCGGATCGCTTTGCCGGTAAATGTATCCGGCATCAAGGAAGCCGAAGAAAAATGATTCTCTCCCGGTCGCAAACCTGTATTCGATATTTGTCCATGCCGCCTTTGTTGCGATGAACTGGTTTTCAATGTATCCCCTGATTGTGTTTGTCCCGCCAAGTCTGTACATATCACTCTGGTCGAGCTCAGTGCCTGTCACCTGTTCTCCATGAATTCCGATCGCGAATATTTGTCTTGCTATAAATTCGTGGTACAATGAAAGGTCGATGCCGAGATGCTCCGTGTAGTTGATGAGCTTGGTGGTCGGAGTAATCAGCTGTTGAGGCCCGTAGATCTTTTTTTCGCCGAATTGTATTTGAGTTAGATAGAGAACTCCTTGGCGCGGGCTGTAGATATCGTCGCGGGTATCGAAGGTGATCCCGACGCCAAGGTTGAGGACGCTGCTTTCATAGACGAAATAATTGTTGTTTGAATTTTGAAGCGGCGTCGTGGAAAGTGTGCTGATCGAAGTACTGCCGTTGAAATTATCGTTGAATAGGAATGTGCCGCTCACTCCGAAATTTCTTGTTACTGAAGTTGTGTCTTGCTGGCGCTGCGCGAAGTCGAATTCGGCATTTATCGGATATCCAAAAATGTACGGCTCGGCGTAGCCTATCTCTAGTTCCTGTGTGAGTTTCGTTTCCTGGTGCCACATCGCGCGGAACTTTCGACCGCTTCCAAAAAGATTCAGCATCGAAATGTCGATCATGCCCGTGAAATAACCCGATTGGCCAAGCTGTGCCGGCATGTAGCCGATCACTCCATCGAACGTGTTTGTGTTACCTTCGACTACTTTGACGAGCACTCCCGTCGTGTCGCCGGCTTCGAAAAGTTCAGGATCACTAACGCTCTGGAAAAAGCCCAATTTCTGAAGCCGCTGCTTTGCATTTGCCATTTCCGACTGGTCGTAATAAGCTCCCGGTAGGATTCTCATGGCCCGCAATACCACATAATCTTTGGTCTCGGTGTTTCCTTCGACCCGTACCGCGTTTATGCGGAACCTTTCCCCTTCGTTGACGCTCAAAGCGACGCCGAGTGAATCTGTCCCGTCACCGCCATAGACAAAGATGCTGTCGATATGAACCTTGGTGAGCGGGAAGCCGCTGTTGTTGTACTTGCCGATTATATAATCTATATCTTTTTCCAAATCGTCTTGATTCAGCGGGCTTCCGACGCGGGTGGCGAATTCCGTTGTTAGATCTGCGAAGGTGAAAAATTTATTCCCTGTTATCAGTAATTTCCCGATGGTAAGGCGCGGACCTTCACTCAGATAGATCGTGAGCGTCGGTGAAGCGGTGTCTGCAGAGAGCGAGGATGAGTCAACTTTAAAAAGGAGGTAGCCTTCGGAAAAATATTTTTCCTGAATCGACGAGATGCCGGCTTTGATCCGGGCGGTATCTTTGGAAGAGAAATTCAGAGGTTTGAAATATTCGAGGAGATCGATGTTTGAAATTGCATCTGAGCCTACGAATTTTACGTGTGCTATCTTCCATCCCGCAGTCGCGATCTTCGGTTGGGCGTTTGCATTGATGACAAGAAAAAGGAGACTATGGAGAATTGCGGCGGCTGCTATAAAGAATTTCATTCCGGTTTAAAAAATAAGAAGAGACGGCGAGAAGAAACAGGGATTAAAAACTTAAAAGTAAGCATCAAGATATTAGAAGCCAAGATGAATGCTAAAAACACACGGCATCTTGGGGCTAGAGTTGATGAATCGAGTTCCGTCTTTTGTGGCAAAGGATTCCTCCTTTTTTCCCCTTTTCCACTTGACATTCACTTCATGGTGTATTACAATTTAGTCGCAGATATTGCCAGAGGGCAGAAAAAAGCAGGGCGCCCAAAGCACGAAGATCCACCTTATTGTTAAAGTAATTTAAAAAATCTGTCCCCGAATGGTTTCATGCTGCAAGGCGGTATCGAGGAATTACTTGGCATCAAAGGAGTCTCTGAGATGAAAAGTGCTGCAGCGGTTATTGCAATGACATTTCTAACAGTAGGATCACTTCTCGCGCAGGTGCATATAAGGGAGAGCGCGGTGATCACACCGGAGCAGGTGAAGAAAGTGCAGGATGGCGCGACTAAGAATCATACTATGCGCTTCGAGTTTCACTGGGACGGAGCCCCGAAAGGAAGGGTTGAGTGCACGGCACAATGGCCGCACAGCATTGGTCAATGCCCGGTCGAATATACGACGGAGGAATCCGGCAACTTCTTTATTTTAAACTTCCCTTCGCCATCGGCTCAAGCTTACACATTCACGATGTACCTGTGGGATCGGGATTGCAGTGAGAACGCATTAGGCCGGTTCTCATGTCAGGTCTATTGTGACGGTGTATTTGCCGGCAGTGATTCCGGTATCGTTCGTCTGTTCGATTCTTGGTATTATGGCGGCTTGGATTGAACAGATTGCGGCTCATACTCATTTTTGCCTCCCTTTTACGCGAACTTTTCGTTTGCTTTAGGTACGCACGCATTCCATTCCGGAGATTCGACGGGAATGAACCTGGCGGGAATGTATAACGAGGACTACAACAGCGATTGCACCACGACATGGTCGCCGACAGACCCGCTTACATTGACCATCGTTTCAGGGAGTCAATACGTATCGTTTCATCAAAGAGATTCACCGACGGGGGTAGATGCAAAGATTGGTTCGGTCGTTACGACAACGGGGAACGATATTGGTCATTATTCTCTTGTTGCGGACGGAATCACTCCTGATTCAAGTGGTGATTGGGCAACGGTACAGGCGGTTAGTGATGGAATAACCGGAACAGATTCAGTGCAAGTTTGCCAGCTGCCGGATCACTTCTCCGTTTATACTGACCCGGATACAGTCGCACATTCAGGAAGGGCATACATATATGTTCAAGCAGAAAACAGCGCAGGTAATGATATTGTGATTCCCTGGAGTACCCCTCTTTACATCACTGCAGATGATAGTGGAAAGTACGGCGAAGCCTATGATTGGAATAATAATAGCTCACCCTATCCATACGGCGATGCTTCCGGAGAGATGCTGTACAACGCCGATGGTGTGGAACCGAATGGCGTGCAGAAGATTACGATATCTGTTTTAGATGCTAATGATCCGACGAAGAGCGGCACTGGGAGCTTATTTATCGAAGGAGACATTGTTGTACAGGTTGTTCCTTCGGAGATATCGCCCGGCGACACAGCGGCAATTACTGTCAAGCAGAGAAATCCGGATGGAAGCCTGACCGACTTTTCACCGAATCAATCATTCGAAGTCGGGATAGACAGCGGAAACGCTTATGGAACGATTCTGTCATCGGGCGGCGCAGGTGGATATTTCGCATCCGTGTCTCAACCGTTTCAATTCATAGCGGCAGACAGCATAGGTGCAGACTCGGTAAAGGCAGAAATAAGGGTAGGTATACCGAATGAGATAGCGACTTCTATACTGCCTGGTCGAAAAGGAAATTCAGATCAGAACATGAAAGCGAAGCACCCGACAATTAGCATAAATGTCGCAAGTCCTAAGATCCCTGCAAGCAGAGTGAATTCTGTTACAAAAAGTCACAAGATTATTTCTGATGAGAGTAGTTTTACTATGCCCGATTATGGAATTGGATATGTGACTATAAAGGAAGGCGGACCAGAATTAGTGGTTATATATCCTACCGACGAACTCAAAGACGAGAAAGACATAACTAAAGATCCAAAGATGCCTGACATCACGACAGAAGCCAAACTTGCAAATTTCAAAGGCGACTCTGTACATTTCCAATGGAACCTTCGGGTGCAGTGGGAAGGTGATGATGGCAGACAGTTTGACGATTCTTTCAAAGGAAATACAACTGCAGCAGACTCGAATGGTAGTTCATGGAACATAAACTGGGACAAGATACGAGGTGGTGATGAACTGACACTCGATGTAACGGCGACGGCTAGCGGAAAGGTTTATGATAAAACAATAAATCATCCTTTTATAATTACGGGTCTGAATCCGACAAAAGAACAAGTAAAGAATGGATTAAGCACTGAAGAACAAGTGATAGTGTATATGGAAAGCAGGCCGAAGTGGCATCATTTTATAAAAGACCATGATTTTCCGATCTTCGGAAGGCCTCACGGGTACGGACTGATGCAACTTGACACACCGCCTGCCACTGATGAACAAGTTTGGAACTGGAAGGAAAATAGAGCAGAAGGGCAGAGACGTTTTGCTGAGAAAAAAGGATTGGCAGCAGCGCATCCATCAAAGGTAAGAAGGAGGAGTGGCGCGTGTCGTTATGCGACAGACTTTACACAGCAAGAGTATTTAACGGAAGCCTTTCAATTATACAATGGATATTATTACTGGATTTGGCATCCCCGATTTGCCTGGGCTCCTATGTTAGGTGGTTATTGGGAAAAGGATCCAAATTTAGGAGTAAGATATGGAAGAGATTATGGCGGACCTGCGATAGAAATATATAATGATGTAGTAAACGGCAATCCGCCAAGCGGTTGGTAATTTAAATTTATGAGGAGTTAGTCATGCTAAAAAGAATATTGTTTCTGACGGTGCTGGCAAGTTCGGCGGTTTACGCACAACCGTACTACTATTATTTTAAGCATAATTCAGCTTACGATGTGCCAGGGTATAGTGGAGACATTTACAGACTAGATTTAATGACAAACAGCAGCGAACTTTTCGTCAAGGATGCAGGACGTGTTAACGGTCCGATTTTTCATAATTCTGACCAATCTAGAATATTCTTTCAAGTGAGATTTTCGCTTGCAACGGTAGATGTAAGTGATCCATCCCTTCAAATCAAATATGCTCTTAATGGTATAAATGAAGTCAATGAAATAAAGGACTCTCCAAAGACGAATCGATACTACATCACTATTGATGATATGCAAGATAGTACAAGAACTATTGTGGTAGATCGGCAGATGGTAGAGCCTATCGATACAATTTATGAAGATTACACATCGTACAATTCTTTTCTGTCTCAAGACGGAAAAAGCCTTTACAGACTTCAGGATGATTCCACCGGAATATTTTTCTCGGAATATATCATTGACAGCAAACAACAAATGAAACCTCAGAGGGTGGGTAATATCGGGCCTTTTGTAGCGGCCGTATTAAGTGATTCCAGATCTGGGTATGCCCTCGTAAGCTATGTCTACAACCTGGATACTAATTTGACGAGTTTGGAATATACAATTTGTAATGTAAATACGAGAGAGATAATAGCTTCGATAAAATTCCCATGGAATTCTAATGGGTATTTAGTCCCAGCGGAGAATTGTATTGTCTTGGCAAAGTTGATTTCTGATAGAAGTCAAGCAGGTGGTGAATATCATACGGGAGATATTTCTGTCTTTGATGTCCATGCCGGGACATTATTGCAGCGATTAAAACTCCCACCCGAAGGGAAGATATTGTTGTTCGATAACTATCCTAATATGGTGTATTACTATTTTGAGAAGAAGCAAACTTCTATCAACATCGATCTCACCAAACTTCCAACCATCGGAACAATCAACACACAGAATGTTCTCGTGGGCAGCGGAGCATTTACGCTTTCCGTAACAGGAAGAAATTTCACTACGACCTCAAAAGTCCGGCTTAATGGTACAAACCGGGCAACGACTTTCGTCTCGGATACTCTTCTGCAAGCCACAATCCGTGCAGGTGATGTTGATACTGCGACGACGGTATACATTGCCGTCAGAGACAGCATTGCTCCATCGTCTCATGCAACGACAGATTCGGTGGCTTTGAATATTATCTCCGTACCTCAGCAATCGCTGCAACCGATCTTAGATTGTGTAACACAGATTAACGATACTACATACACTGCATGGTTCGGCTATGAGAATGACGACACGACTTCAATCTTTGTCCCAGTCGGTCCGCAAAATGAGTTCTCTCCGACTCCGAACGAGAGAACTCAACCAATTGTTTTCGCACCAGGAAGAAAAGATAAAATCTTCAGTGTGACATTCAACGGCAAGAACTTGACGTGGAAGCTGAACGGGAATGAAGTGGTTGCATCGAAGAAATCGCCGAGGTGCAACTAAGGGCAGAATAGGAAGAAGAGCTCAAAAACAAAAAGGCAGAGAAAAAAGGGAAAGTATTTTTGAAAAGGAGATCCCCGCAATTTCCTCATCGATAGGTGCCAGTAGCACAATTAAGAGCAGGGTCTTTACTTCATCTGGAGTTTATTTCTGCCGGATAAACGCCGAAAATAGAGTAAAATCAAAAAAGACGTTGATGTTAAAGGGGATTTAAAACTAGTTGGATTTGTGAAAACGCTGAATCGCCTTTACGCTGAGTTCGCCGGTTTGAAGTGATTTAATTGCCTTGACTGCCGCCGATGCGGCGGAAAGCGTGGTCGCGAACGAAACCTTGTGCTCGATTGCCGCCCAGCCGATTGCGTATTCGTCGAATCGCGCCTCTTCGCCGAGCGGAGTATTGACGATGAATTGTATTTTCCCGTTCTTTATGTGGTCGACAATATTAGGTCTACCTTCGCTGACCTTGAAGACCTTTTCGTTCTCAATCTTGTTGGAAGTTAAAAATTTCGAAGTTCCCTCGGTGGCGATTATCTTGAATCCAAGATTTTCGAAGTCGCGGGCAATTGCAGCCGTATTTTGGTTTTTGTCGTTGTCGTTGACGCTGAAGAAAACGGTGCCTGATTTCGGGAGGGGATTTCCCGCCGCGGCTTGCGACTTCGCGTAAGCCGCTCCGAAATTCGAATCTATTCCCATAACTTCGCCTGTAGAACGCATCTCCGGTCCCAGGAAAACTTTTACCCTTGCAAACCGGTTGAAAGGGAATACTGCTTCCTTGATGGAGATATGATCGAAATGGTTGTTGGTCGCGTCGAGGTTCATATCCTTCAGCTTTTTCCCGAACATAATCTTTGTCGCGATCTTCGCAAGCGGAAGCCCGATGCTCTTGCTAACGAACGGAACCGTGCGGCTCGCGCGCGGATTGACTTCAAGTATGTAAACTATGTCGTCCTTCATCGCAAACTGGATATTCATCAATCCTACGACCTTCAGTCCCTTGGCAAGCATATTGGTATAATCTTTAATTTCTTTCAGGCATTTGTCGGTGATCATATATGGAGGTATCACCGCTGCGCTGTCTCCCGAATGAATGCCTGCCTCTTCGATGTGTTCCATGATGGCCCCGATCACGACATCGTCTCCATCGGCAACTGCATCGACGTCGAATTCGAACGCATCTTCGAGGAACCTGTCGATCAGGACCGGCTTGTCGGGAGAAACGTCTGCGGCGGTCTGCATATAATGCCTGAGCGATTCTTCATTGTAGCAAATTTCCATCGCGCGCCCGCCGAGAACGTATGACGGTCTCACGAGCACTGGATATTTGATATACGAAGCGACGTCGACGGCTTCGGCGACGGAATATGCAGTCCCGAATTCAGGATGAGGAATCTTAAGCCTTCTAAGAAGCTCGCCGAATCGTTTTCTGTCCTCAGCGATGTCGATACCCTCTGAGCTTGTGCCGAGGAGTTTGACGCCGGCTTCATCCAGGGGCTTTGCAAGTTTGAGCGGAGTCTGCCCGCCGAAGCTTACTATCACGCCTTCCGGTTTTTCTTCCTCGATAACGTTCATCACGTCTTCAAAAGTGAGTGGTTCGAAGTAAAGTTTGTCCGCGGTATCATAGTCGGTCGAAACCGTCTCAGGATTGCAGTTGATCATTATTGCCTCGTAGCCTTCCTCGCGCGCCGCGAGGACGCCATGGACACAGCAGTAATCGAATTCGATCCCCTGCCCGATCCTGTTGGGGCCGCTTCCGAGAATTATTACTTTCTTCCTGCCGCTTCGTACCGCCTCGTTTTCTTCCTGGTATGTGGAGAAATGATAAGGTGTCTCGGCTTCAAACTCCGCAGCACACGTGTCGACCGTTTTGAAGACAGGCCTTACGCCCAATCCATCTCGCAGGTCTCTGATCCTGCTCTCGGATGCTCCGAATATTTCACCGAGCTGTCGGTCTGAATAGCCCAGCTGCTTTGCTCTGAGGAGAATTTCTTTATTTAAAGGCTTCTTCTTCATTTCAGTTTAATCGGCAGATACTCGTGCAATAATTTGCAGCAATAAGGAGAGAAAACAACGAACGACATTTTCACGCCTCGACATAAAAGTTTTCTCTCAACTTGTTTTCGAAATCGACGATTTCTTTGACATTTTTCAGGAACCATGGGTCAATCTTGGTGAGCTCAAAAATTTCTTCGACCGACAGACCCGCTTGGAGGGCATACCTTAGATAAAAAATGTTATCGGGTGTAGTTCTCTTGAGCTGATTGGCAATGACCCTTTTTGCTTCCTGTACCATGGTGTCCTTCAGCTTAGAAAAATCATATTTATCCTTTCCGTCACCGCCGATTCCGAAGCGGCCCTGCTCGAGAGAGCGAAGCGCCTTCTGAAGGGCTTCCTTGAATGTACTTCCGATCGCCATAGCCTCGCCGACCGATTTCATCTGGACGCCGAGCGTGTCATCTGCTCCTTTAAATTTTTCAAAATCCCATCGCGGTATTTTTACGACGACATAATCGATCGAAGGCTCAAAGGATGCCGGAGTCTTTTTTGTAATGTCGTTCGGAATCTCGTCGAGCGTGTAGCCGGCTGCAAGCATAGCAGCAATCTTCGCAATCGGGAATCCCGTGGCTTTCGACGCAAGCGCGCTGGAACGTGAGACTCTCGGATTCATTTCGATGACGACCATTCGACCGTCGACGGGATTGATCGCGAATTGGATATTCGAGCCGCCCGTCTCGACTCCGACGGCGCGAATAACTTTCTTCGCCCAGTCCCGCATTTTCTGGTATTCGCGGTCGGTCAATGTCTGAGCCGGCGCCACCGTGATTGAATCACCGGTGTGAACGCCCATAGAATCAAAATTTTCGATCGAGCAGACGATGACGACGTTGTCTCTCCTGTCACGCATCACCTCAAGCTCAAATTCTTTCCAGCCGATGACCGATTCCTCGACGAGTATTTCGCTGATCGGGCTGACGGAGAGTCCATGCCGCGCCATTTCTCTAAACTCTTCGATGTTGTAGGCGACACCGCCGCCCATTCCGCCAAGCGTGAACGAAGGACGAATAATCGCAGGGAAGCCCACATGATCGACGATATTCATCGCCTGTTCCAAAGTTCGGACGAAGCCGCCGCGCGGCACTTCCAGGCCGGCCGAAGTTACGGTATCTTTGAAAAGTTCTCTGTCTTCCGCTTTGTTGATCGCGCTGAGGTTTGCCCCGATCATCTCCACGCCGTTCTTCCCGAGCGCGCCCGACTCGGCAAGATTGACGGCGATATTCAGCGCTGTTTGTCCGCCCATCGTCGGAAGAAGTGCGTCCGGTTTTTCGATCTCAATGATTTTTCTAACGAACTCTGGTGTGAGAGGCTCGATGTAAGTCACGTCGGCAAGCTCGGGGTCGGTCATAATTGTTGCGGGGTTGCTGTTGACGAGGATGACCTTGTAGCCGAGTTTACGGAGAACCTTGCAAGCCTGTGTGCCGGAATAGTCGAACTCGCAAGCCTGGCCGATAACGATCGGCCCACTTCCGATTATCAGGATGGAATTTATATCTTCGCGCTTAGGCAATACTTCTCATTTGTTTTCGTCTGAAAATTTAATTATAGGAGGAAGTTTAATCAAGGAGAGTGATCAGACAAAAACCTGCGGACCGAGAATCAGATTCTGTTTTGTAATCCTCTCATTTCTTCCAGCCGCGCTCTTGCACCCGGATCTGATTCGAAATGCTTTAAGAGTCTCTCGCAGGGATAGTCGTCACAGAAGGCACAGCTCTCGAGCCGATGTTCGATTGCACATTTTCTGATTTCACATTTTGCGCAGCCAGAAAAAAGCCTGATGCCCGCCCGGCACCCATCGCAATCGGTGATGTCTTGAATTCGGTAGGACATCCCGTACTGTTCCGCACAGATTTTTGCTATCGCGGCTCTCATCAACTGCTGCCTGGGTTTGTCTTCTTCCAGAGTGGCGAGATGAATGGGGCAGGTGTCGCATGACAGCCCGCAATAAGCGACCATCGCATCCATGTTGGCTCCTATTCTCCACAAAATTTACTCGCTTGCGGCGTGAACTGCAACTTCCCAAAATCACACAAGGACTGTTTGTTTTTGGAGAATGCTTTGTTTAAAATATCACGAAACGAAACGAGGGCTGATAGAAATGAAACACTCAGAACCGAAAGAAACCGCCAATCGTCCGGAGACTTCCCCGAGCGCTGACAAGAGCAGACGAGACGCGATGAAGATAATAAGGACTCTCGAAGAGTTCCGTAATCCCGAAAATGTGGCGGGCATGGCTCGATTCGGAATTAGCTCGCAAAATACTCTTGGAGTTCCGATGCCTGTGCTTCGGGATTTAGCTAAGGAAGTTTGCCGCGATCCACTTCTCAATGACAACAATCACGGTCTTGCTCTGGAATTATGGAAAACCGGAGTTCATGAAGCGAGGATTCTCGCCGGTCTAATCGATGATTCTGAACTGGTCACCGAACCACAAATGGAAACCTGGGCAGGCGATTTCGATTCATGGGATGTATGCGATCAGGTGTGCAGCAACTTATTCGACAGAACTGCATTTGCGATCAAGAAGGCGGATCGGTGGGCTAAAAGAGAAGAGGAGTTTGTGAAGAGAGCAGGATTTGTTTTGATGGCTGCACTCGCGGTGCACGACAAGAGCGGCGATGACAAAGTATTTCTGAACTTTCTTCCGATAATAAAGAGGGAGGCGACCGACGAACGGAATTTTGTAAGGAAAGCTGTCAACTGGGCGCTGCGTGGGATAGGGAAGCGAAATAAAATATTGAATAAAGCCGCCGTGAAGACTGCAAAAGAAATCCAGAGGATGGATTCAAAGACCGCAAAATGGATAGCGTCGGACGCGCTGAGAGAGTTGACCAGTACTGCCGTATTGAAAAGACTCACTAAGGTCAAGAGCAAAAAATCAAAGGTCAAGAAAACGTAGTAAGAACGTTGTGATAATCCTGAGGAGAATGCATGGCTGAACTTAGGCAGAATGTCCTGACGAGGGAATGGGTGATTATCAGTCCGGAGAGGGCAAAGCGGCCTGACGAATTTGCGCGGAGAAAAGAAAACGAACAAGCTTTGCCGGATTATGTCTCGACCTGTCCATTCTGTGCCGGGAACGAGCACTTGACTCTCAACGAATTGCTGAGAGCGCCGGACAATGGCGATTGGAAGGTGAGAGTCATACCAAACAAATTTCCGGCCCTCACCAGTCGCGGAGAACGGGTGAGGAGAGTTGAGGGTATCTATCGCTCGATGACCGCAGTTGGATTTCACGAGGTTATCGTGGAACACCGGCTGCACAACAGGACCATAGCGTTGATGACCGACGGGGAAGTGTCCGAGGTTCTGAAAGTCTATCGCCAGAGGTACAACGAGATCAGAAAAGACGGCAGGATTGAAGCAGTCATTTTGTTTAAGAACCATGGCGAAGGCGCAGGCACGTCGGTCTCGCACCCGCATTCGCAGCTTGTGGCTACTCCGATTGTGCCGAGCCAAATCAGATCGAGGATGGATGAGGCGATAAGGTATTTCGACGATATGGGTGAATGCGTGTGCTGCAGGACAGTTAAGGACGAGCTAAATGCGAAAGGACGAATAATTCTTCAGAACAAGAACTTTGTCGCGTTCATTCCTTATGCCGCACTCTCGCCGTTTCACATCTGGATATTTCCTCTAAGGCATGTTTCTTCGTTCCATGAGATAAACGACGACGAAATCAAAGATTTGTCGAAATGCTTAAGGATCGTTCTCGCGAAACTTTATCACGGACTCAACGATCCGGATTTCAACTATTCAATACGCTCAATCCCGACTCGCGATTTGCACTCGGAGTATTTCCATTGGTACCTTACGATCGTGCCTCGTGTGTCGAAGACGGCAGGCTTTGAAATCGGGAGCGGGATGTATGTGAATACATCTGTGCCGGAAGAAAGTGCCGATTTTTTAAGAAAGGTGAACGTTCCTGAGTGACGAAAGGCATCGAATAAAATGATGGAACTGTCCCACATTTAGGGGGCGGTCACTGCGCCACTAAGACCTTCTGAATTTTTTCCAACAGATCAACGCCCGGGAATGGTTTCTGTATAAATTCCTTGGCGCCTGCTTCGAAAATCGCTGCCTTGATGTCCGGCTCGATATAACCGCTCGTGAATATGACCCTTACTTCGGGCGAAATTAATTTTAGTTTTAAGAGAGCCTGTGCGCCATTCATTTTGGGCAAACCCATATCCATTACGACAGCATTTATGTCTCCGCGATGCTCTTCGAATACTTTCACTGCTTCAATTCCATCCTTTGCCAGAAGAGTTCTATACCCGTTACGCTCGATAGTTTCTTTCATATAGTCCTGCACTGCCTCTTCATCTTCCACTATCAGTATCGTCTCTCCATGGCCCCGCTCGATCTCTTTCTCTAAAGCGGAGAGAGGCGCGTTGATTATTTGAATCGGGATGGGGAAATAGAGCGAAAACTCCGTCCCGCGTCCTACCTCACTTCGCACATCTATGAAGCCGTGATGGGCCTTCATGATGCCGTATACTACAGATAAACCTAAACCCGTGCCGTATCCATTTTTCTTTGTAGTGAAGAAAGGTTCGAAAATTCTTCCTATGTCCTCATGGTCGATGCCGACACCGTTGTCCGAGACTTTCGTCACCAAATATTCATCCGAGCTAAGATCCGGGAAGCGTCCTTCGAGAGATTTTCTGTCGATCCTCGACGTGGAGATCGTCAATGTTCCGCCGGACGGCATCGCGTCCCTCGCGTTCACGCAGAGGTTGATCAAGACCTGCTGAAGTTGATTAGGATCTGCGTGAATAGATGGGAGTCTCCGCTCCAGCTGAGCCGTGAAAACGATTTTCTCCGGAAAAGTCTCTTCAAGAAATTCAACGACCTCCTCGACAATGTTGTTTACTTTCACCGACTCGGTTATGGTTTCAACTTTGTGAGCGAATGTGAGGAGCTGTCCGATGGTGTGTGCGCCTCGTCTCGCCGCCTTCGAAATCGCATCTCTGCTTTTCAACAACCTTTCAGTGCCCACTTTTACGGGATCCATGATGGAAATTTGTCCAATGATGATCGAGAGAACGTTGTTCAGATCGTGGGCAATGCCCGACACAAGCGTTCCGATGCTCTCCATTCGCTGTGCTTCGAAAAGCTGTGCTTCAAGCTGTCTTTTGTTTGTTTCGTCTATCAGATAACCGCGTATACATTTTAGGTTCCCGGTGTAGTCTAATTCTGCTGTTGCACTCTCAAGCACGTATATCTTTTTCCCGTCTTTCCTTATAAATTCGGCTTCGCGTCTCTCCAGGTGTTTTCGTTCTTTCATAAGCTCGACGAACTTATCGCGTTCCCGGGAATTAGTGTAAATGCAGGCAACATTTGTTTTCAGCGCCTCCTCTTTCGAAGAGAAGCTGAAGAGCTTTATGAAAGTGTCATTGCAGGAGAGGATCGTGCCGTCAGAAGTGGTGACATAACGCGCTGCAATATCTTCATTGAAAAACCGGCTGTATCTATCTTCGGATTCTTTGAGCGCTTGTCCCGCAAGGACGAGCTCGGTATTGTCAACGACCGTGCCGATGATCGCAGGATGCTTCTCATGCCGTATGACAGAACCGAGGACTTCGACGAACACGCTCGTTCCGTCTTTCTTCAATCCGCAAAATGCGTACCTAATGCCTGGAGATCTTCCCTCGATCCGTTCACGGATGTATCGCGCAGTTAGCTCCCTGTCATCCCGTGCTGTCAAGTCAATCGGGCCGAGTTTGTCTACAATCTCTTCAGCCTCGTATCCGAATATTCGGCAAAAGGCGGAATTGACATAACGGAAAAGATCATCCTGTATGAGGTACGCACCGCTGAGTGAAGACTCAACCAGGAGCCGGAAGCGGTCGTCGGGAGAAATTCTCTCGATGTTTTTCCTGAATAAGGGATGTCTTTTAACAAGCATGCTAATCATAACACAAATGTTCTCACCGTTCGTATATGGAACGGAATAATTATGAGCAATAAGAGCCCGGAGGGAACTGCGGTATTACCAACCACCTCCACACCTCTATATCGGCATTTTTTATCGGAAGATTAACAAGACCGATCTCAGATTAATGCCGAATCAATTATACCTGTCAGTCCAGGTTGAAATCGGTAAGATCCAAAAGGTCCATCCCCCAGACTCCCGCAGATGCTATGCGCCGGGCGATGTTTGAGGCTCTCTCTTTCGCTGCCTCATCGGACGTTGCCGGAACAACGATCGAGAGATCGCCGTTAGATAAAAAGATCGGCTTGAGACGAGTCTTCGACATATCCATACTCATTTGTTTCATTTCGATCACGTCGAAGCTTCGTGATACGATCACCTGCCAATCTCTGACCTCGGTACTCCCACTTCCTTCTTTCTTTTTGTCCTTTTCCAATTGTCGATCTCTAATTAAGTGACACATAAGAGGCGGGCTTTCTATCGAAGATGGCATTGCCCGGCTCTCCCGTATTTGGAGAAACAACTCGAAGAAGAAATCCGGCAGGGAAAATCTTCCGAGAATTTTGTCAATGAACTAACACCTCCCCGCCGAACCTGTTCAATGGAACGCAACATATGTATCAATTTCTACGCCGCAAATTCACGCGAAAATATCTCAGAATCTTCGCCTTACTGGAATTGAGCGGGAACAACGGTACGAACGTGTAACATTTGGTGAAGGAATTTGTTACCTGCACGAAAATGTAACTTAAAGGTAATTGGGCTGATTGGGAAGTTGGGTAATGGCTCAGTTTCAATCCCGTGTCATTCCAGTTCCGCCTCGAGCTGGACAGACTTCAGCCGTAATCCAGTTTTCGTTCTGGATGCCGGCTGAAGCCGCCATGACGATGGTTATCTCGTCCGGAACATTCAAACTGAGCCAGAACTTGCATTCACGAGACCTTAGGGATTACTCCAGCAATGCAAGCAAAGATCAAGCAGTATGTGATCAGTTGGGAAGAATTCTTGAGTTTTGGAACTGGAAGTATGGCGGCGTGATAAAGCTCACTGCTTGAAGTGAGTGACACACTATATATTGAAGATGTCCCACAACAAACCTCTTTACAATTGCGGCAGGAGCCTCATACCTGCCGTTTTTTTGTCAAAATCTTCGTTTGCAAACTGAGCCGATCAAAAGTAAGTTGAGCCAGGACTGGAAGTTGTTTGCACTTTGTTTGAGGAACAGATAAATTTTGCTGAAGACATTCTGCAGTTAGAAAACAATTAACGGATGTTGCCAGCGTGTGTTGGGTGAATCGATGGTAGTGTTCGTTTGTGCGGAATCATATATCACTGGTCAGGAGGAATCTATCGATGAAGGCAGACTTACACGGAGGCATCGCCCGGTTCGTTACTCTAATGGCAATCGTGGCGTCAGCAATGGCGGTGAGTAGCTGCTCACTAATCGGTTTCACGACAGGCATCATACTTGATGGTGAGTCAACTCACGATGTTGAGCTGTCAAGAGTCGACTCACTTAAACCTGGTGTCTGGCTGATGATTATTCTTGATGATTCCACACGGAGGGCCGGACGCCTGGTGGAAGTGAACGGGAGTTTTCGCTATCAATATCCTGCAAGTTACACTGTCGCGCGTCAGAACCTCGTCGATTCAGTTAACCTGCCGCGACTGGGCGCGACTGAAACGATACTGGACACTGCTTCGCATGAGAGGTCTGGAGAATTCATCGGCTTCGACCTAGACCGAGATTTCAAGCCGCTTCTCTTAATAAAATTTCGAGAGTTCGTTAACCCAAGGAGCGTACTGTTCTCGTCGGTGAGAACCATGAAAGACACGACTGGAAATGAAATAGACTTGCACACTGTCGGCCGCTTGATCGGAGAGAAGCGAATACCCGTTGCATCTAAAGGAATAGCCGTATCTGACAGTGTTACTACAAAAAGAATAAATATGTCCGATATCGTTTCGATGGAAATAGATGACCATCCGAAGGAGATCCACATAGCGTCCATCGCGGGGCTTGTTTTTGGGCTGGCAGTGGATCTAGTTTGCTATACATACGTTCTCACCCCATGGTTGAGAAACCAAGTTGGCCTTTGATTTCACTTTTCAAAAAAACTCAGAGAAGACAGAAGTCATTCGGGGATGAGATAGTACACCGGCTGCAAAGTTTCCTGTCCGATCTTTAGAACATCAACCCACTACCCACGGAAAGGGTCAATCCGTTAAAACTTCTTCTTCCACCAACGGGTGTCGCGAAATCTTTCATAATATGGAATTTGACTTCCAGCGTGAACTCCAAATGAGAAGAGACAGCATATTTCAATCCAGCACCAAACCTTCCCGCCAAAGTGAATTCTGATTCTACAGTCTTATGGTAAGTATACGCTGGTTGAACCGATATTTGATAACCCAAATCCGTCCCGAGAGCAAGCGACAAGTACTCCCTCATGGCCGGGACTGATTTGGGACCAGCCACAAAATACCTAAGACCTAACATGAACGGCGAAAGAAAGTTTATCTGATCTTCCAACGGGCTTAACAGGTCCCGCCTTATTCCCTCGAGAATTCCGAGACTCATTGTGGCTGCCAAGTTTTCTTTCACGGGGTATGCAAAAAGGAGCTCGCCACCAAGTGGACTGGAACTCTGTTTGTCCAGGACGGACCACGAAGGCAAGGGCTCACCGCTCATCAGGGGAGCCATCCATAGTCCAACGTTGAATTCAAGAGTGGGCCTGTTCTTTAAATTTTCGTCTTGTCCTCTGGCAATGTTGCATGCCAATAAAACCAATAGAAAAAGAATTGTGGTTTGAAGTAATTTCACAGCATGCTCTCTTCGTCAGAAATTAATACTGCGGACGTTTAAGTGCAATATGTTTCTGATAGGAAAGAATCTTTAGATGATAGTTGCCAAATGATAGAGAATACCTGCTGTTGTTTCACCCTCTGATTTGACGTTGAGTTTTGGGAGACTGCTTACCTTATTTCAGCACCATCGCCGCGCTATTTTCGATAATTCCTTAACTCCTCTCAGAGATTTCCAAATGGCCTCGCATCGTAATAAAGCTCCGTCCGTGCAATCAGGTCATTCTTGAAAGTCATCAGCACTGCGGTCGGACAGATTTTGACCGGCCCGGTAAGGTGCATGTCATAAACCAACGCGACCTGATCGCCTGATGCGAACTTCGCTCGAACGTCGATTCTCTCGACGAGAGGGATAAGCCGTTTGGCTGCCTCAACGACCGCCTCTCGTCCTCTGCTTTCTCCCATCGGTGCAACGAACTGAACGTCTGGGTGCAGATGTCGCGCGATTGCTCCAAGGTCTTTCTTTTCGAAGGCATTATAATAAGCTAACGCTGATTCGATGTTATTAGCATCCATATTTTCCTCCTTGAACCATCTCGTATTAATATGGCAAATTCCCCCTCTATTAGAAAGAGGTTTTCCCCCTGTGCTTGCGAGCCGTTCAACCTCTATCCAAGCACCATGGCTGCCGGGTCTTCGATTAATTCTTTTACTTTGGCCAAGAACTGCACTGACTCGCGTCCGTCGACTATCCTGTGATCATACGTCAACGCGACATACATCATCGGCTTCACAACTATCTGCCCGTTTTCCACAACCGGCCGCTCAGCTATCTTGTGTAAGCCGAGGATTCCAACCTGGGGCGGATTTAGAATCGGCGTGCTCATCAGCGAACCGAAGACTCCGCCGTTCGTTATCGTGAATGTGCCGCCGCGCAGATCTTCTAGAGTGAGTGTACCACTTTGCGATTTTTCAACGAAGTTTTTGATCCCCATTTCAATTTCGGCGAACGACATCGTATCCGCATTCCTTAACACCGGCACGACGAGCCCTTCGTCAGCCGCTACAGCAATCCCGATATCGTAGTAATGTTTGTAAACGATCTCGTCCTCGTCGATCTCCGCGTTCAGCCGCGGAAATTCTTTCAACGCTGCTATCGACGCCTTCACGAAGAATGAAACGATCCCGAGCCCGACGCCATATTTATCTCTGAACACCTCTTTGTATTTCTTTCTCAGATCCATCACGCGGCTCATGTCTATCTCGTTGAACGTGGTCAGCATCGCGGTGGTCTGCTGCGCCTCCAGCATTCGACGTGCAATCGTCTTTCTACGAAGGGACATCTTCACTCGTTCTTCTTGTCCCGTCATTGATGGCTGCGTTGCGGGAATTATAGCCTCACGTTTCCCATTTCCCCCATCTCTTGCTTGTTCTCGCCTTTCTCCTGTTTTTTTTGTCAGTAGAAATGATTCCACATCGTGTTTTGTCACCCTGCCGCTGGTTCCGCTTCCGGCGACTTCGGATAATTTCAAGCCTGTCTCTTCGGCGACGCGTCTTGCTACCGGCGTTGCTCTTTCAAATTCTTTCCCGGAACGGATCCTTTCTGACGCTTCATGTTTCTGATCACTTAGTTCATGACTCTGGCTTTTCACATCCGGTTTCTCGACGGACATTCCTCCCTTCGCTATTTGTTCCCCGATATTATCCGCATCGATTTCTCCGATAACATCCCCGACACGAACGGTCTCTTCTTCGTGTGCCATGACCCTCGTCAGCACGCCTGCACCTTCTGCTGTCACGTCGACGTTGACTTTTTCCGTTTCCAGTTCAACGACGGCATCCCCGAGTTCGACTTTGTCCCCCTCTTTCTTGAGCCAATGGGCAATGCGTGCATCAACGACCGATTCACCGAGCGACGGAACAACGATATTCATCTTATTCCTTTTTATGAATTTTGCAGAGATACTTCTCTCTCTGCAAAGTGTTTATTCGTGGTTTCTCCTTTGAATGCCTGTTCGATAATTTCGTTCTGGTGCATAATGTGTAGTGTTGTAGATCCTTCAGACGGGCTCGCATTTGCCGGTCTGCCGGCGTACCTGATCTGGATCCTGCTTCCGCCCGTTCCGTATCCGGGGAACAAGTCTTTCAATAGCGGCATTATAAAATTCCATGCCCCCATGTTTTGAGGCCCTTCCTGCACCCAGATCAATTCTTTGGCATTTTCATAATTCATCACGAGTGTCTTCAATTCGCCCGCCGGGAAGGGGTACAATTGCTCGATCCGGATTATCGCCGTCTCTTCATTCTGTTGTCTGTATTTGCTGTCGATCAGATCGACGAAAATTTTCCCGCTGCACAGGATCAGCCTGCGTGCAGTTTCATGGAGAGGTTTCGGATCATCGATCACAGGCTGCCATTTTCCCTCGAACAATTCTCTCGGAGTCGATGCGGTCCGCGGATGACGGAGCAAGCCCTTTGGAGTCATCACTACGAGTGGAAGCGGATCGACCTTGAGAAGGAGCGCCTGTCGTCGTAGAAGATGAAAGTATTGCGCTGCAGTTGTGCAGTTTGCAATTCGAACATTCATCTCGGCTGCCAGGGAGAGGAAACGTTCAAGCCGTCCGCTGGAGTGATCCGGACCCTGTCCTTCATAAGCGTGGGGCAGAAGCAAGATCAGCGATGGGGTCTGTCCCCATTTTGCGCGCGCGGAAGTTATGAATTCATCCACCATGGTCTGAGCATTGTTTATGAAATCGCCGTACTGTGCTTCCCATACGACCAGCCTGCCCGGCTCTTGGACGTTGTATCCGTATTCAAAGCCGACTGCCGCACTTTCTGTCAGCGGACTATTGTAGATTTCGAACGATGCGTTCGCCTGCACAAAGGATTGAAGCGGCGAAAATGTTTCCCCGTTCTTCACATCATGGAACGTAATATGCCTGTGGCTGAAGGTACCCCTGTCGGAATCCTGGCCGGTAAACCTGATCGGTATTCCGTCCTCAAGTATCGAAGACAGCGCCAGGATTTCTGCAGTTGCCCAATCGATAGACGCGGCATCCTGGCTGTCGAAAACATGCCTTCGTTTTTCGATGATGCGTTCGAGCTTCGGATGGATTGAAAAATTTTCCGGAAACGACAGGAGTGCCTGATTGAGCTTCTGCAGCTTCTCCGGATTTACATGGGTTTTTGCCATCCGTGCCGCGCCGGAAGGCGGCATTGCCGGCCGCGGCTCGATCAACGCTTTGTCAGGTTCAAGAGAAGTAAGCGCCGACTGAAGTTTGTCAAATTCTTTTCTGACAAATGACTCGACATTTTCCGGTGTGATTGTTTTCCTGCCCGTCAGCTCATCGGCCCACTTTTTTCTCACAGTCGGTGAGTTTTGAATCCGCTCGTACATCAAGGGTTGCGTGAAAGTTGGCTCATCGCTTTCATTGTGTCCATGACGCCGGTAGCCGATGAGATCGATCAAAAAGTCCTTGTGAAATTTTTCCCTGTAAGCGGAGGCAATCCTTACAGATTCGATGCAGCCTTCGGGATCGTCTGCGTTCACGTGAATAATAGGTATCTCGAATCCCTTCGCGGGATCGCTTGCATATCGTGTGCTGCGAGTTTCGTCGGGAGTTGCAGTGTATCCGAGCTGGTTGTTTGTTATGATGTGGATCGTTCCGCCGGTCGAGTACCCATCCAGCCGCGACAGGTTCAGCGTTTCGGCTACGATACCTTGTCCGGGAAATGATGCGTCGCCGTGGATGAGAATCGGAAGGGTTACTTCCGGATTGAATTCCGGTTTCCCGCGATGACTCGAATCGGTCCCCGCGGCGCGGGCCATCCCTTCGATGACAGGATCGATCGCTTCAAGGTGACTGGGATTCGGTGCAAGGAAAATTCCCATCGCATCCGGGGAATTATTTTTCTGAATCTTGAACGCGCCGCGATGGTACCTTACATCGCCCGTCCAATCTAAATCTGCACGAGAGTTTCGGTGTCGCACGGGATCTTTAAATTCCGCAAATATGGCGGAGTACGGCACGTGAAGAATGTGCGCCAATACATTCAGACGTCCCCTATGCGCCATGCCGATTATTATGGATTTTATTTCAGATTTTGCCGCGAGCAACACAAGTTCATCCAGCATAGGCACGAGCATATCGATACCTTCGATTGAAAACCTGAATTTGCCGGGAAACGATCTCTGCAAAAATTGCTCGAATACTTCAGTCTGCGTCAATTGTTCCAGCAGCGTATTCCCATCAACCGGCATCAGAGGCGGTGCAAAGAGTCTTCCTTCTATTGAATCGCGCAGCCAGGTTCTTTCGTCGGTTGCGTGTACGTGCTCGAAGTCGAAACCGATCGTCGACGTGTAGATCTTCATCAGTGTTTCGATTGCTTCAAAAGCATTCCGGGTCCTTAAAACGATCGAGCCTCCGATTAGATCCGGAGGCAAACTTCGCAAGGTTTCATCATCCAATCCGTAGGATTCTTTTTTAAGCGACGGATCTCTTGCAAGAAGCCCGCCCTCCGATAACGGCAAAATTCCGAGTGGGTCGAGATTGGCCGCGAGATGTCCAAACTGACGGATGTTCTGGGCAAGTCGCGCAACCGCCAGCACAGTCTTCCAGCTGCTAAATCTCTGCCGGTCTATGTCCGGGCTTTTCGGTTCTTCCAATTGTGGAGGATGTTCCTCGAAAAGTTTTCTTGTCTCGGTATCCAGGGTATCAGGATCACGGAGAAACTTGTCGTAAAGTTCTAGGACGAATCCTGCATTCGGTCCGTAGAATTCTTTCAACGAATCCATATTTGTCTGCATATCCATTTTTGCATAAATGCGAGGTACACATCCAAACGTATATAAGGTGCGAAAAAATCCCGAAATGCAAGATTCTTCCGGGAAAAACGGAAAATGAGTTGCTATTGTCGGTAGCGACGAGAATTTAAGCGGTGATTTCACCTTTGTTTCATAGTTTCCTGCTAAATTATGTCGCACAAAAATGTTATCGGTATGCAGTTCAAAATATTAGCCGGCTTCTTCCTGGCAGGAAGTTTTCCCCTTTTATGCCCAAACATTTCTTTTGCGCAAACGAAATTTTTTACTCTAGACGATTATCTCGGCGCGGCGTTGAAGATGAGTCCATTGATCGCCTCATCGAAGCTTGAAAGAAACTCCGCCGTTTATGCGCGCGAGGGAGTGAGCCGCGGTTTTCTTCCACAAATCGGGATTAATTCTCAATTTATTCTTGCACCGTCGGCCGGTTATGATCCTGCCGTCACCAACGGCGGCCAGCTTGGTGCTCAGCTCGGGGCAAGTTACGTCCTGTATAACGGCGGATTGAAAAATCTTCAGATACAAAAAGGAGACTTGGGAATTATCCAGGGAACTGCGAATCTGAAAAAGACTCAGGCAGATGTTCTTTACAGCACGGCGGTGGCATTCGCCGGGGCGGTCAAAGAGAAAAGAGAGCTCGATGTGCTGGGACAGAATGTCGATCTTTTGAAGGATTACTTAACGCTTGTAAGAGAACTTCATGCAAGTGGACAGGGAAGCGAGAGCGACGTGCTGAATACTTCCGTCGAATTCGAGAATGCGAAGATCGAGGCAGATGCGATGGCAGGATCTTATAGGAATGCCTTGCTTGATCTTTCACAATCCTCAGGGGTCCCGTCCGATGAAGCTGCCGACGTCGACACCACGCTCACGGTCGTCAGGGTGGACACCGTGTTCCACGATACAAACAATGTCGATCTTGCGGCTGCTTTGCTTGAAAAGCAGGGTGCGGATTTTGACGCCGAGATGGTTGTCAGCCAGGCGAGACCGTCCGTCTCGCTTGAAGCTGATGCTGGTGCTCTGACATCTCTCCCGAATTTGCAGCGAGGGCTTGCGAATGTTCTTGGCGCTGAAGTTGGCATCAGTTTCACTTTGCCGATCATCACCTACGGGTACTACGATGACCAGTATGCGTCCGCACATTTGAAAGCAGGAAGTATATCGGCGCAGAATGAATTTCTAAGGAGTTCCTTGACGGCACAATTTGCCCAGGCAAGGAACAATTATAGGCAGGCAAACAAGGAATTAGAATTGCTGGAATCAAACCTGTCGACCGCCGAAAAGAATTTTGCACTGGCGAAGGCAAAATACGCCGGTGGAGGCGGTTCCAGTCTGGAAGTCCTCAACGCAATTCAACTGATCAATCAAATCGAAATGTCGATGGAAGAAACGAGGAACACAATCGTGTTGAGTGCTTTCAAGATGCAAAGACTCAATTATAGCGGAACAATTTCAAATGGAGAGTAAGTTGGTTTGGAGAATAGTTTTATTCATTGCCGTATCGTTCCTGTTTGCCGCGTGTTCAAAGGAAAGTAACGACGATACCGACGTCAAGCCGCGTGCGATCGTTAAAGTTGCCTCCGCCTATCTCGGCGACATGGATGCCATGATAAGCACTACGGGTTCATTCGAAGTTCTCCGCGACGAGAAAATAAAATCTACTATAGCCGGGAAAGTGGAAAAAGTGGTTGTGCTCGAAGGGGACGTCGTTCAGAAAGGGGCGATTGTCGCGACCATAGTCTCCCAGGAGTCTTACGCTGCGATTGCAGGCGCAACTCAGCTTTTGAATCAGGCGACTACGGAAGCGGAGAAGAAGCAAGCCGAAGAGGCGCTGCACCTTGCGGAAACGACAGCAGCGTCCGCGAAAATCTCTGCGCCATTTTCAGGTGCCGTCATACATAGGTTCGTGGCGGAAGGTGAACTCGTCTCGCAGGGAACCGATCTCGTCGAAATCATCGATCCTTCCACGGAATATTTCGTCGCTGTCGTTCCGATAAATTATCTTTCGTCGATCAGGACGGGACAGGCTGCTCTTGTCACGATTCCGGGGATGACTATACCGCCGTTGCACGGGACCGTTCAGGCGATCAACCCGGCAACGGATCCGAACAGCCAGAGCATTCAAGTGAGAATAAATCTTCGTTCGATTCCCTCGAAGGTCGCCGCAGGCACGTTCGGAAATGTCCGTATCAAAATCGGCGAGCACAGATCGGCAGTCCTCGTTCCTAAAGGGGCAGTGTACCATGACGATGAGCGCAATCTGTATTTCGTGTGGCGAGTTCAGGGTGATTCTCTTGCACTGATGACTCAGGTGGATGTCGGTCTTTCCGACTCGTCGCGCTTTGAAATCACTTCGGGTATCAAAGCTGGTGATGTTGTCGCTATTGCCGGCGGATATGGACTTCCGGATTCAACCGATGTCACCGTGTCTGCGAACTAGGGAAATATCAACCGGATGAAGCTCTACGAATTTATCTCGCGGCACAGGAAGGCTGTATTTTTTCTCATCGCGATATTCACCATCGGTGGGATCGTGTCACTCTTTCTCATGCCGATTGCTCTCTTCCCGAACATAGATTTCCCTCGAATCGTGATGATCGCCGACAACGGTGAGGAACCGGCCGAGCGTATGATGATTGAGGTTACTCGACCGTTAGAGGAAGCGGCGCGGGCAATACCGGGGGTCACGCGCGTGAAGTCGGCCACGAGCAGGGGTTCGTCGGAAATAGATATCAATTTTGACTGGGGAACAGATATTATTCAAGCACTTCAACTCCTGCAGGGAAAAGTCTCGAGCATTCGAAATGAACTTCCGCCGACGGTTTCAATCGATATAGAGAGAATGAATGCTGCCGTGTTTCCGATCGCAGGCTTCAGCCTTACTTCCGATTCACTCGATCAAGTTCAGCTCCGTGATCTTGCTTATTACGTCGTTCGACCCGCGTTGATGAGGGTCAGCGGAATTGCGGATGTTGTCGTTGTCGGAGGGAGACAGCGCGAGTTTCTTGTTAAGATAAATCCACAGAGGCTTCAAAGTTACGGGCTGAGCGTGAGTGACGTTTCATCTGCAATTGACAGGACAAATTTTGTTTCAGCCACCGGACTTGTCGAAAGAAATTACCAGATTTATTTGACCCTTGTCGACGGACTCTATAAAGGTCTCGACGACATCAAAAACACCGTTGTCGATTTCAGGAACGGGATGCCGATTACCGTCGGCGACGTTGCATCGGTCGAGCCTTCGGAAAAAATAGAATACATCCGCGTTACCGCGGACGAAAGGCCGGCTGTCCTCGTCAATATCGTCCGCCAACCGTCGGGCAATACGGTCGAGATCGGCAAGCAGGTTCGTGCGCAGCTTGCGAGTATGAAAGATGTAATTCCGCCAAGCGTGAAGATGAAATATTTCTATGACCAGGGAGATTTCATAAGCAGTTCGATTGGAAGCGCAAGAGATTCAATCATCGTCGGACTCCTGCTAGCCATTCTCGTCATATTCGTTTTCCTCAGGAGTTTTAGGATCGGTTCGGTCGCGGTAATCACGGTCCCGGCAGTTTTCGCATCAGCGGTACTTTTCCTGTATATCATCGGTAATACCCTTAACATAATGACCCTTGGCGGCATCGCTGCAGCGGTAGGACTTGTCATCGATGACAATGTTGTCATGATTGAAAATATTTTCAGGCATATGAGATATGAAAGGGGAAGTCCTCGCCAGGCTGTGGCGGAGTCGATGAGAGAAATTCTTCCTGCGATCGTAGGATCGAGTCTCAGCTCTATCATAGTCTTCGCTCCGTTTGCATTCCTGTATGGAGTCACTGGAGCCTTCTTCAAGCCTCTCGCAATCACCATGGCGGTGTCGCTTGCCGTGTCGATGATCTATTCGCTCACGCTGGTTCCGTTACTTGCAGAAAAGTTTATTACGCAGAAAGACGTTGAGTTGGAGTTCAGCCGGGAAGAGAAATCGCATCACAGATTTTCCGGGGCATACGAGTCCGCGCTCAAATCGCTTCTTAGGAGAAGTTACCTTGGACCGGTTTTTGCCGTCATTGTTCTCGGTGCGACATTCCTTTTATACAGCAGCATTGGAAGCGACTTCATGCCGCATATGGACGAAGGATCGTTTGTCCTGGATTATAATTCGCCCCCGGGCACGTCGCTGGACGAAACGAACCGGATGTTGATGCAGGTTGAAAAGATAATCATGTCGATCCCGGAAGTGGATTCATATTCCCGTCGCACAGGGACACAGTTGGGTTTTTTCATAACCGAGCCGAACAATGGCGACTTCCTGATCAAACTAAAGAAGAACAGGAGGCGTTCTGTCTTTCAGATAATCGACGAGCTGCGGCAAAAAGTTGAGACGCAGGAGCCGGCACTGATAATCGATTTCGGGCAGGCGATGCAGGACCTGATCGGAGATCTTACTAATTCACCGGCGCCTGTTGAGATAAAAATATTTGGGCCGGACCAGAATGTCATCGAAGAAAAAGCTAAAGAAGTTGCCGACATTATCCATGATGTGCCCGGAGTTGTAGATGTATTCAACGGGATCGTCATCAGCGGCCCTTCGATCGTCGTTCATCCTGATCCTGTGCTCACTGCACGAGCCGGATTCACCATGGCTGAGATTCAATCCCAGCTTCGGACTATAATGGAAGGAAGTGCAGATACGTATGTCCTAAATGGAGAGAAATTGATCGGGGTGCGGGTAAGATATCCGGAACAATATCACAGCGCCCTTGAAGATATTCAGAATGTAAGATTGAAATCTCCGAACGGATTCTATGTTCCGTTGAGCAATGTGGCTTCGGTGGAGGTTCTGAAGGGGCAAAGCGAAGTTGACCGTGAGGATCTGAAGTTGATGCTCCCCGTCAGCGCGAGAATTTCCGGCAGAGATCTGGGAAGCACGATAACCGACATAAAGAAAATTCTACAAGCTAAACTTGTTCTTCCTCAGGGAGTCACTTATTCTTTCGGCGGACTCTATCAGAGCCAGCAAGAGTCCTTCAGAAGCCTTCTGCTCGTTTTGATTGCAGCATTTATTTTGGTAATTGCTTTGATGATTATTGAATTCGAGAGTTTAACAGTTCCTATTGTGCTTTTCTCGACTAACCTTACTTCTTTGTTCGGTGTACTTCTTGCGCTCGTAATAACTGGAATTACTTTCAATATTTCAAGTTTTGTCGGAATGATAATGATGGTAGGAATAGTTAACGAAAATGGAGTTTTAATAATCCATATGATAAATCAGATTGGTGAGAAAGATGGGTACAATATGAACACAATCCTCCGCGCGTGTAAAGTCAGAGCAAGGCCAATTTTGATGACTACATTTGCCGCCGTGTTTGCATTGATGCCTCTCGCTCTCGGTGTCGGAGCCGGTGGGCAGATGCAGCAGCCGCTCGCTGTCGCGGTGATCGGCGGATTCTTGCTCTCCAGTTTCCTGCTGCTTTTTGAGTTGCCGGCATTGTATGTTTTCCTCAGGAGAATAAAATGAGAATCCTCCTTGTTGAAGACGACAAAAGTCTCCAGCGGACTCTCACCAAGCTTTTCAAGACCCAGAACTTTGCTGTTGATGCAACCGAGTCGGGCAAACAGGCCGTCTTTCTTGCGAAGACGAACGACTTCGATGTGATTGTTCTTGATCTGATGCTGCCGGACATCGATGGCTTCGAAGTTTGCCGGCGGATTCGAGATGAGAAGCTGCCGACTCCGATCCTGATGCTCACGGCATTGGACGAGGTTGAAAACAGGATAAAGGGTCTCGATACCGGTGCTGATGATTATTTGCCGAAACCGTTCCACGCCGGCGAGCTGCTCGCAAGAATTCGCGCATTGTCGCGAAGAGCAACGGGTGAAAAGACATCTGTTATCAAAGTGCGCGAGATTGAGTTAGACACCGCGGCCCGCAAGGCGTTCAGAAACGGCAAAGACCTGAAACTATCGGGCAAAGAGCTTGCATTACTCGAGCATCTGCTTGTCAACCGGAATAAGATCGTGACACGCGCGGAGCTTGCGGAACATGTCTGGGATATGAATTTCGATCCGCGCAGCAACGTTATCGACGCCTTCATAAAACTGCTGAGAAAAAAAATCGAATCCGGCACAAGGCAGAAGTTGGTAAAAACAGTCAGGGGTATCGGGTATACGATTTCGGATGAAGAATGAGACTGCCGATAAGATTAAGGGTCGCACTCTATGTAACATTTACCTTCGCCGCTGTAATAGTGGTGCTCGGTTTTGCCTTGATGGAACTTTATGAAAGATACTCGAAGCGTTCGTTCGACGTGACCCTTCAGGCGGCGGCGAGCAGCGTAGCGAATCGGCTCGCCAAGGAAAATATGCACGTCGATGTTGCCGATATCAGCGAGGACGTCGGCGAAACAATTTCAAGCTTTGAAAGTAAGATTGGCATCATAGGAGTCGGAATCTTCGATGGCTCATGGAAACAAATTTTTTCGTATAACGATAAGGCCTCGATCGCAATTCGGGCAGAGATCAAGAACTGGGCGAGGGCAGATGACCGGAAGGAATTAACGACCGTGAGGCTGCCCGGTGAAAAATATCGTTGCGCACTTGCAAATTTTGAAATTACAGACGGCTCGCAGGGAACGGTTGTCACTTTCGGTTCCCTTTCATCCATACGTGAATCCATAGAAAGAATGCGTACGATTATTTTCATAGCCGCTCCATTGACTATCCTGCTTGTCGGGGTCGGCTCGATCTTGATTGCGCGTCGGGCATTGCGGCCTTTGGAGAGAATTGCGTCCAGTATAGATGGAATACAGGTCGAAAAATCGCTGGAAAAACTCGAAGTTCCGGAGACAGGTGACGAGATCAAGAAAGTCGCGGAGTCATTCAATTCGTTGGTGCAAAGGATAGGCAGCCTGATCGATACGCAAAGGAATTTTCTGCTGGATGCTTCTCATGAGTTGAAGACGCCGTTGACAGTCATTCAGACCGAGATGGAAATGCTCCTTATGAAGCCGGGCCTCAGCGCTGCCGAGCGCGCAAATCTCCGACAGCTCCTTTCCGAAGTCGAGTATGCTTCTAAGCTTGCGGTTGATATTATCTACCTTTCGAGGCTGGAGTCTTCCATGGTCGTCGAAATGCGGCCGTTTAATCTCGGCACTGTCCTCGAAGAAGTCGCTGCGCACCATCTGTCGTTGGCAAAAAGGAAGAACGTCAATCTCCGAATCAAGTACGAACCCGACATAGTTGTCAACGCGGACGACAACCTTTTGAAACGAGCGGTCTCCAACGTGATCGACAACTCGATCAAGTTCAGCCATGCCGGAGGAGAAGTCTGGGTGACCGGCACGCGCGACGAAAAGTTATCCGCCGCCGTGGTAACCGTTGAAGATAGAGGCGAAGGGATAAGTAGTGAAGAACTCCCTCGTATCTTTGACAAATTCTATAGGACCAAGAGTTCGAGAAGCATGGATGAAAAGGGGAGCGGACTCGGGCTTTCGATCGCTAAACGCATCGTGGAACAGCATGGCGGTAAGATTGAAATCGAAAGCAGGCCGGGTGTCGGAACAACTGTTCGTATCGATATTCCGGAAGCACGGATTGCCGCCCCGTCGGGATGATATCCACTTTTCATTTCGTTGCAAAAAAAGGTTTGCTTCGTTAATTTTACCAAGTTTAATTCTAATGAGGAGATGAAGATGGCCTACCTACCAAAACCACCTGAAAGATGGTTTAGAACGAATCTCAAATATTACAAGCATGGCGGAAGCTGGGCATGGATTCTTCACCGTGTCACCGGACTCGGCCTGACAGCATACATATATGTTCATATCTACGCCCTTACTACCCTCACACAGGGTGAAAGAGCATTTGACGATGAGATGAAGCTCTTCATGACTCCCGTTTTCAAAATTTTAGAATGGCTGCTGTTTTCACTCGTTATTTTTCATGCGTTGAATGGGGTCAGGATAGTTCTGGTCGACTGGGCGAACGGAGCCAGGTACCACAAGAAAATTCTCGCGGTTGTTTATGGATTGGGGATAGCCCTCTTCATTGGAATGGGATTCCTGATGTTCATGGCACCGCTAAAAAATATGATCGCATCCATAAAGTGAGGTAAGAATGTATAAGCATAGCGGTTCACGTGGAAGCGGCGCACCATCCTGGGTGCTCCAGAGAATTACCGGGCTGTTGCTCGTCGTAGTCGTAATCGGGCACTATTTCGTAATGCACGCAGATCCTGCCAGCGGCCATACTTATGCCGCGGTGTTAGAAAGGATGCATCATCCATTTTGGAAAATGTTTGATCTAACTTTCATTTCGGTCGGGTTGTGGCATGGACTGAACGGTACGTGGGGAATTTTCCGGGATTATGAAATGAAGCCTGCCGTCAGTCTTACGGTTTACGGCATCATCATTCTCTCCGGAATCGCGTTCTGGGTTCTGGGTGTCAACACGATCTTATCTTTCTAAAAGGTGAAGAGGAATTCATAATGGTCAAGCATCAATATGACGTAATAATTGTCGGTGCGGGCGGCGCGGGACTTCGCGCGGCACTTGAGATTCCCGAAGGATTCAGCTGCGCCGTGATATCGAAAGTTTTCCCGACCCGCTCGCATACTGGAGCGGCGCAAGGCGGAATTGGCGCTGCACTCGGGAACGAGGAGGAGGACAGCTGGGAATGGCACATGTTCGACACCGTAAAGGGAAGTGATTATCTCGGCGACCAGGATGCGATTGAAATAATGACGAAGGATGCGATCCGTGCCATCATAGAACTGGAGCACATGGGAGTACCTTTCTCGAGAACTCCCGAAGGAAAAATCGCACAGCGGAGATTTGGCGGACACACCAGACCAGAGAATCCGGCCGATCCCGATTCCAAGCGGATCGCCGTGAAGAGATCGTGTTACTCGGCAGACAGAACCGGCCATGTCATGCTCCACACGCTATATGAAAATTGTCTCAAACAGAAGGTTAACTTCTTCTCCGAATTTTTCGTTACAGATTTGATCATGAGCGGAAAGAATTGTGCCGGCGTCGTTGCGATGGATATCGCGACGAGTGAAGTCCATGTCTTCCATGCCAGAGCTGTCATGCTCGCAACCGGAGGTTACGGAAGGGTCTACAGGATCACGTCAAATGCTCATGTCGGAACCGGCGATGGATTTGCGTTGGTCTACAACAATGGACTCCCTCTTGAGGACATGGAATTTGTCCAGTTCCATCCGACAGGCCTCTGGAAACTGGGTATACTGATTTCCGAAGCGGCGCGGGGCGAGGGCGGGATATTACTGAACAATAAAGGAGAGCGCTTCATGGAACGCTATGCGCCGACGGTGAAAGACCTTGCTCCGAGGGATATGGTGTCGCGCGCCATCCTGACGGAGATACGAGAAGGAAGAGGTTTCAGAGGGAGCGACGGGACATATTATGTCCATCTCGATGTATCACACCTGCCGAAGGAGGTCATTGACGACAAGATTCCCGAGATTACCGGTTTCGCGAGAACATATCTCGGCGTCGAGCCCACAAAAGAACCGATCCCGATCCAACCGACATGCCACTACGCAATGGGCGGAATCCCAACCACAGTCGATGCGGAAGTGACCAAGGATAAAAAGAATACAAAAGTCCCGGGTCTCTACGCTGCCGGCGAAGCGGCGTGTGTTTCAGTACACGGCGCAAATCGTCTCGGCACGAATTCACTTCTGGATCTGATCGTGTTCGGACGCAGAGGGGGAAAAGCTATTGCGGAATTTATTAAGGATGCGGATTTTGTTCCGCTGCCAAATGATGCTGCAGATAGAACAATTGCCAAGTCTGATAAAATCATGAACTCCAAAGGGAAAGAAAGGGTTGGAGCACTTAGGACGGAGCTGCAGGAAAAGATGATGGAAAAGGTCGGAATCTTCAGAAACGAAAAAGACTTGAAAGAGATGACGACAGAGATCGGCAGTTTAAGCGAACGCTACCGGGAAATATTCATCGATGATAAGGGAAAAATCTTCAATACCGATTTGATGGAAGCGATAGAGCTCGGGAATCTGATCGAGACGGCTGAACCGATCATATATGGAGCATTGACGAGAAAGGAATCAAGAGGTGCGCATTCACGCGAGGATTATCCGAAACGGGACGACAAGAAGTGGCTGAAGCACACTCTCGTAAGCAAATCTGAAAAGAAGGGCGAACCGGAAATCGACTTCAAACCGGTATCCATCACTCGTTTTCAGCCTAAGGAAAGAAAGTACTGAAAAGGTCAAAAGGGAAAAAGATGAAAGTAATTTTACGGGTCCAGAGATATAATCCGGAAAGAGATACCGAGCCTTATTATCAGCAGTTCGTTCTCGAAGCGGGAGACGACAAAGAGAGAATTCTCGATCTTCTTCACCAGGCAAAATGGAAATATGATGGTACGCTGACTTTTCGACGGTCATGCGCACACGGTGTTTGCGGCTCCGATGCGATAAGGATCAACGGGAGGAACAGGCTTGCATGTTCCACGCTGCTGAGGGATGTCAATTTCGCAAAGCCGATCGTCATCGAACCTATTCCTTCGCTGCCGATAATCAAGGATTTGGTGGTCGACATGACGGACTTTTATAAAAAATACGAAGCCGTCAAACCGTACCTTATCGCGAAGACTCCTGCGCCTGAGAACGAGAGGCTTCAGAGCAACGAGGATGCGGAGAAGCTATTTGAATCTGCGAAGTGCATCCTCTGCGCTTGCTGTACCACTTCGTGTCCGTCGTCGTGGTCGGATGAAAATTATATAGGACCCGCAGCGCTATTGAAAGCATACCGTTTCGTGTTCGACACGCGCGATGAAGGTGCCGATGAGCGTCTCGATGTCATTGACACGCCGGATGGCACCTGGAGGTGCCACACGATTTTCAATTGCGTAGAAGCTTGCCCGAAAGACATAAACATAACATGGCACATCTCACAGTTGAAGAAGCGGCTCGCGGAAAGGGAGATGTGAGAAAGGAATCTGGATTTTTGTTCGGCGGTAAAATTGTTATAGTGGGGCTGACAGCAGTTTAGTAGAGGTTGCTTCTTCGAGGTGCTCCACATATATTTTTTCGAGGCGCAAAACAAGATGTCATGGTGGGAAACATAGCCGGAGAATCTTCAAAATGAGACGAAGACAAACGTTTAGTTTGTACATAGCATTCTTACTGCCGGAATGTTATGCGGATGTATGGCAGGTTAATTTTAATTAGGTGGCATCAATAGCATCTTACGATGAAAACAATCTTAATATTTGTCGCCGTTTCAATATCTTGTTCGTTTTTCGGCTGCAAACACCCTTCCTCCGAATCCATGAAGCCGCGTGCGAATGCTACAAATCTCTCTCAACCTGCCTTTGACAGTATTGTAAACAACTGGTATGAACATGGTGGGAGGAATAGAGACAGCCTATTGCAAATGCTTTATGATAAAGGAGCCATCGACCTCAATTATTATATGGCCAATGTGTCAGTAGAGAATCGTGCTAACGTTCGGGCTAAACTACTTCAAAAGATCGGGGCGCGTGACTCAGCCATTCTCGCACATCTAAAATTTCAAATGAAACATAAATTTGTGCTCGACTTTCTGCTTAATCGATTTGGGCCCCCATCAGAAAATGATATCGACATTGATGATTCACGGTTCAGCGTCTTGCCGAACGAAGACGCGTATGTGCTCGAATCTGTCGCGTACGGCCGTCAGTTTAATCTTTATTCGATCAAGTCAATTCCCGATAATGCTTCAATGTACGTACTTAGCGAGCCGGATGTCGGCGGCCTATCTCAACTATACTTATTTGATGAAGACAAAGATGGAAACATCCTTCTCGACACAATGGCATTGGATCCGAGATCGGACACTCAACTTACCAGTGTGAAACTCAATGGGCATCTCTTCTTACGAATGGATTTTGCTGTTCACGGTTCAGGTTATCTTGATGAACAACTCGTGCTCCTCGGCATAATAAAAAAAAGCTTTCATAACGTTTTTGAAACGAGTTTACTCGAAGCTAATGATT